>JAYVKX010000181.1:0-8389 GCA_043768005.1 Novosphingobium sp.
GGCGGCAGCGTTCCTTGAGTTCGCGCAGGAAGGCCTCGATCGACCTTCCGCTGTCGAATACATCGTCGATCACCAGCAGCCGGTCTTCGGGGTTCAACGTATCGACCAGATAGCCAAACGCGAACACCCGGACGGTCTTTTCCCGGCTATCGATCCCGCTGTAGCTGGAGGTGCGGATCGCGATGTGATCGCAGGTTATGCCGTGGTATTCGAGCAGTTCCTGCACCGCGATGCCGATCGGTGCGCCGCCACGCCAGATGCCCACAATGTGGCTCGGCCGAAACGGCGAATCGATGATCTGGTTCCCCAGACGGTAGCTATCCTGAAGCAGATCGTCTGCAGTGAGGTAGCGCTTGTCGAGGGCCATTTCAGACGTCCTCTGCCAGGTTGAGAATGTCCGCAAGGTGGCGAGCCTGATCCTCTGGCGGCAGGAACGATCCGGTGAAACTGTTCTGCGCCAGCTGCACAATCTGCTCCTTCGACAAATCCAGTGCCGCCGCCACCGCGCGGTAATTGTCATTCACATAGCCGCCGAAATAGGCCGGATCGTCCGAATTGATCGTAGCGCTGAGGCCCGCTTCAAGCATCCGCGCAATCGGGCTGTCCTCGAGTCCAGCGATCACGCAGAGCTTCAGATTGGAGAGCGGACACACGGTCAGCGTCAGCCCGGCGTCTGCAATCCGGCGGACCAGCGCGGGATCTTCCAGCGCGCGGTTGCCGTGATCGATCCGATCGACTTTGAGCAGATCCAGCGCCTCGATAACATATTCGGGCGGGCCTTCTTCGCCGGCATGGGCAACCAGTTTCAACCCCAGCCCACGCGCCCGGGCAAAAACGCGCGCGAATTTGGCCGGAGGATAGCCCACTTCACTGGAATCGAGACCGACGCCCGCAATTCTGTCCAGAAACGGCAGCGCCGCATCCAGCGTAGCCGCAGCGTCTGCCTCATCCAGATGGCGCAAAAAACACATGATCAGGCGGTGGGTGATGCCGAACTGCCGCTCACCCTCTGCCAGCGCGTGGCTGATCCCGGTGATGACGGTTTCAAAGCTGATTCCGCGCTGGGTGTGCCCCTGCGGATCAAAGAAGATCTCGACATGGCGAACGTTGTCCGCCGCCGCGCGCGCCAGATAGGCGAAGGTCAGATCATAAAAGTCCTGCTCTTGCTGCAGCACCGCCATGCCCTGATAATAAATATCGAGGAAATCCTGCAGATTGGCGAAATCATAGGCGGCGCGAACCTCTGCCACCGAGCCGAACGGGATCACCAGCCCGTTGCGCGCTGCCAGCGCGACCAGCAGCTCTGGCTCAAGCGAGCCTTCGATATGCAGGTGCAGTTCTGCCTTGGGCAGGCGCTGGATCAGTGCATCACGCTGGGTGGGGGTAAAGGGCTTAGCGGTGCTCATGTTGGCGAGTTTCGCGGTTCGTTGCACCGGGCGCAAGGGCCAAGCATTAAACAACCCCCTTTCGCGCATCAAACAGTAATGTTACCGCGCAGCCAGCATGGCCACTCCATCCCCCAATGATGAACGACTAAGCCTGGTTGCCGCGCTGCAGCGGGTAGCTCAGGGGGACCGCAAGGCCTTCCATGAAGTCTATCGCCGCACCTCGGCGAAACTCTTTGGGGTCTGCCTGCGTATCTTCGCCGATCGTGAAGAGGCGGAAGACGTGTTGCAGGAAGTTTACGTCAGCGTGTGGCATAAGGCCGGACAGTTTGATCCGGCCCGGGCCAGCCCGATCACCTGGCTGGTAACGATGGCGCGCAACCGCTCGATTGACCGGCTGCGCGCCCGCGGCAACCGGATCACCACCCCGATCGACGCGATCGACGAACCAGCCGATGATCGCGCCAGCGCACTCGACTGCCTGATCGAGACCGAGGGCGAGCATCGGATCGAGTTTTGCCTTAATACGCTCGCCGCCGGTGATGCCACACTGATCCGCACAGCTTTTTTCGATGGCGCTACCTATGGCGAGCTGGCTGACCGTTCACGCCAACCGCTCGGCACCATCAAAAGCCGCATCCGCCGTGCCTTCCTCAAGCTCAGAGAGTGCCTCGGATGAGCGATGACGACGATCTGCTGGCCGCCGAATGGGCGCTGGGACTGCTTGAAGGCGCAGATGCCAATGCTGCTGCCGTGCGCATTTCAGCCGAACCGGCTTTGCTGGGGCGGGCCGAGTGGTGGCGCGCGCAGCTGGCTGGGCTGGCTGATGATGACAGCGAAGCTCCCCGCGATGAGGTCTGGTCGCAGATTGCACAGGCGCTGCCCCAGAACGACAATTCTGCGCCGCTGGTTCAGCGCTGGCGAATCGCCGCGCTGTCGATGATGGTGCTATCCGCAGGGCTGGCCAGCTTCATCCTGCTGCGTCCGTTTCCTATGTCGGCACCGCAAGCGCAGAACATATTGCTCGCCTCATTGGCTAGCGATCAAGGCATCAGCGCGACGATTGCCTATGATCCGTCACGCGGAACGCTCGCGATTGCTCCTGCAGCGCTGGAGGTTGGTGCCGGTGATGCAGAATTGTGGATTATTCCGGCTGATGGCACGCCGCGCTCACTAGGCGTCATCAATGCGCGCACAGCTGCAACCCACACCCTCGCCCCGGCACAGCGCGGGCTGATTGCCCCCGGCACCAGCTTCGCCATTACCCGCGAAACACGCGGCGGATCTCCCACTGGCAAGCCTGGCGGGCCAATTATCGGCAGCGGGAAAATAATCGCGACTTGATGCATCCGCCGCCGCGCGGGCTGCGTATCTCCGCCGACAACTGGGAATGAACCGGTTGCCGATCAACCACGGAGACTACCAGATGCGCCGCATGTTCCCCCTTGCTGCTATTACCGCTCTTGCTTTTATCCCGCTTACCGCCGCAGCTATCGCCAATCCCATGGTCGGTGGCGCGGCGATGTATGAACAGAAGAACATCGTCGAAAATGCGGTCAATTCGAAAGACCACACCACATTGGTTGCGGCAGTAAAGGCCGCAGGCCTGGTTGAAACGCTGTCGTCACCCGGCCCGTTCACCGTTTTTGCCCCGACCAATGCCGCCTTCGCCAAGCTACCCGCCGGAACGGTGGAAACCCTGGTCAGGCCAGAAAACAAGGGCACATTGACTAGCATCCTGACCTATCATGTGATTGCCGGACGATTGACCAGCCGTGATATAGTCGCCGCAATCCGCCGGGGCAAAGGCCGCGCCATGCTGACCACTGTTCAGGGTCACCGGCTTACCGCGACCATGCACGGCAATCGCCTGATGCTCACCGATGCCAAGGGCGGTCATTCAATGGTGACCATCGCCAATGTCTTGCAATCAAATGGAGTTATCCACGTTATCGACTCGGTGCTGATGCCCTGATCCCCCCCCTCGAGGGGCCAGGCACCGTGCGCCCGCAGCCTTGGACCCAGGCTGCGGGCGCTTTGCGCTAGTGCTGCTGATGCAAGCGCGCACCGGGCGCCGGCGGAGTTTCGGGCGGACCGGCAAAGCATTGCGCGCGGGCCATCCAGTCTGCCGCATTGGAGCCAGTAACGCGCAAGCCGGTGTCGGCGATGTTGCGGGTTTGCGTGACGACTTGGCAGAACTCATCAGCCAGTCCTTCGATCCGTTCGCCTGAATTTTCCTCACCAAATCGCCAGATGACCCCGGACGGCGCGGTAAGCTGCAGATACGGTTTCGGCTCTGGCGCGGGCAACCCGCGCACCGCATAGGTCCAGCCATAGGTGTTGACCCCCAGCACCGCGATCCCGCGGATGCTGTCGCGATTTACGCGCACAACCCCCAGCGCATCGTACACCGCCTGACCATGCGCCCATGTTTCCATCAGCCGCGCGGTGATCGATGAGCGGATGCTCATCTCAGGACCAACCCATTTGACCCGGTCCGCAGCCTCACGCGGGGCAACGGCTTCGGCCAGTTCCTCGGCAAAGCTCAGCCAGACTGCGACCAGCGGCTGGCCGGATAATCCGCCCAGCCAGTCAGCCTCCAGAGCAGCCATTCCGCCCGTCGCCATCCGCATCCGCGCCGCATCCATGAAGGCGGTGAAGCCCGCCTCGTCGCTCACCGAGAGCAGAGCTGCCCGGTTCCAGAAATGAAGGTGGCCGATGATCCGTTCGATCGGCCATGCCTTGAACTGGGTCGGACGTCGCAACCCCGCAGCATCAAGCCCCGCGATCAGGCTGTGCAGGCTACGCGTTTCGTTCAGAAAATCCTGTGCCTCAGCAATCGCCATGCTCGCCCCCATTCGGGCCAGCCTAGCGGCAACTGCGTTGGGATAATAGGAACATAGGGTCCGGGCTTTACGAGTCCGGACCCTGGCCCGGCTCAGTTACCGCTGGCGACTGGCCCCCAGAAGCCAGCACCGCCGCCGATGCCGTTTTTGCCCCCGAAAGTGATCGCCCCGCCTCTGCCAGCATAGATTCCGGTCCGCCCGGTCAAGCCGCCGACGCAGCCCGTGCTGGCCCGGTCCTTGGAGGTCCAGTTGCAGCCCCATGCCGAAGTAAAGGCCCCATCAGCGCTGCTGCCATCACAAATCGTGTGCATATCAAAGATCTTCGCATTGGCCGGTTGAGTGGTGCTGATGCAGGTGAATTTATCGACCGTCTTTTTGCCATCCGCCCAGGTCACCGTGCTGATTCCGGTCCAGGTCGCACCCAAGATCATATTGCCTGCCATATCCGGACCGCCGACCATGGTCGGCGCATTGCCAGAGGCTTGAAAAGTAAAGTTTTGCGCCTGCGCCGGACCCGCGCTGGCGGAGATCAAAACAAGTCCATAGACCAAATGAATATATTTCATGACATATCCCCGTGTTCCAAGATTGGACAACACGACAGTCTTTGATCTGAAACGATATATTTGATGTTTAGATCGTTCCCAAGGCGGCCGTGTGATTTAGGTTACTACCTAACGACTCGCGATCCCGCAATTTATTGTAAGCCAATCGCCGGATTGTCGAACATAAAAACGCATGTTTTATGCAATTGCGTTAAATCGACTATCAATGGCATTGGGCAACAAACAGATTTTGCGTTCTGTTTACTTTTCGTTCCAGTATCGCCAAAAGTCGCTGATGCCGCCCGAACCGCTCCCCCTTCCCGCGCTTCATGCCAGTCACGGCGGTTGCTGGCTGCGGGATGGCAGCGGCAATACTCGCGGCGTCGGCAAGGGTGAGGCGATCATGGCGGCGGCGGATACCCCGCTGCTGATGCTCAATGCGCCGCTGGTGGCAAGCCGGCTGGGCTATCCCGATCTGTCCGGGCTCGATCTGCTTGAACTGTTCGCCTTCGTCTATCCGGCACGGTTCATGGTGCCGACGCCCAAGGGGCTCGCGCATGTGCTGGGGCTGGCAGAGCCTGCTGGCGACGCTGCTGTTCCAGCGTTGTTGCAAGCGGCGGCGGAAGCGCTGCTATCCGCTTGCACTGCCGATGCGTGGCCACGGCGTGAGGGCGCGTGGAGCGCTCTGCAATCGCTCACAAAACTGCGCTGGCCGTGGGCTGCGCTGCTTGCCCCGCGGATCCGCCAGCCCGAACGGGCCGAGCGCTGGCTGTTCTCCCGCCTGCCCGAATGGGACGAATTGCCCGAGCGGCCCCAGCCCGCGCAGATCGAACTGGATGGCGAAGAAGTCACCGCGCGGCTGGCCGCCTTGACCGGCAGCACCGCCGAGGCTCGCCTCGGTCAGCGTGCCTATGCCACTGAAGCGGCTCATGTTTTCAGCCCGCGCCGGCGTGAAGGCCTGCCTCATGTGCTGCTGGCGCAAGCCGGTACTGGGATCGGCAAGACGCTGGGCTATCTCGCCCCCGCCTCGCTCTGGGCCCAGGCTTCGGGCGGGACAGTCTGGGTTTCCACCTTTACCAAAGCACTTCAACGCCAACTTCGCCGCGAAAGCCGCCGAGCCTGGGATAATCTGCGGCCCGATGGCACCCCGCCGGTGGTGGTGCGCAAGGGCCGCGAGAACTATCTCTGTCTGCTCAATCTGGAAGATGCATTGCAAGGCGGGTTTACCAGCCGCGCGGCGATTCTGGCGCAATTGGTGGCCCGCTGGGCCGGGTTCAGCCACGACGGCGATATGATCGGCGGCGATTTGCCCGGCTGGCTCGCCACCCTGTTCCGCCAGCGCGGCGTGGCGGCGCTAACCGATCGGCGCGGCGAATGCGTTTACGCCGGATGCCCGCATTACCGCAAATGCTTCATCGAACGCGCCGCAAGAACCAGCGCCCAGGCCGATCTGGTGATCGCCAATCACGCGCTGGTGATGATCAATGCCGCCCGAGGTAGAGACGCCGCCCAGCGCCCGACGCGGATCATTTTCGATGAGGGTCATCATGTGTTCGAAGCGGCGGATTCGACCTTTGCCGCCGCGCTCACCGGCGGTGAAACCATCGAACTGCGCCGCTGGGTGATCGGGCCAGAGCGCGGCTCTAAAGGTCGGCGGCGAGGGCTCTCGGCGCGACTGGCTGATGTTGCAAGCTATGACGAGGCGGGTGGCAAGGCGATCGCGGCAGCGCGCCATGCTGCAGAAAGCCTGCCCGGTGACGGCTGGTTGCAGCGGCTGCTGGAAGGCGCGCCATCTGGCCCGCTGGAAGATTTGCTCGGGGCGGTCCGCGCGCTGGTTTATGCCCGCGATGAAAGCGGCGGACAGGAAGCAGGCTATGGCCTGGAAACCGAAGCGGCGCAGTTTGAGGGCAGCTTTGTCGAACTGGCGGGCAAAGCGCAGGCTGCCTTGGCCGCGCTGCGCAACCCGCTGATCAGGCTGGCGATAAGGCTAGAGGCGCTGATCGAGGATGGCCCAGACTGGCTGGATGGGCCGGGCCGTGCCCGGATCGAAGGAGCGCGCCATTCGCTTAACTGGCGGATCGATCTGCTCGCCGCCTGGGAGGCTTTGCTCGAACGGATGGGGGGCCCGGCCGATCCTGAATTCGTCGATTGGCTCAGCGTCGAACGCTCTGACGCGCGAGAATTTGATATCGGCATCCACCGCCGCTGGCTTGATCCGATGAAGCCGTTTGCCCGAACCGTTCTGGAAAGCGCGCATGGCGTGATGCTGACCAGCGCGACGCTGAGCGAGCGGACGCCGGGTGGGCCGGACTGGGACGCCGCGGTGGCCCGCAGCGGCGCAGGCCAGCTCGATATCGCCCCGCGCCTCTCTGCGTTTGACAGTCCGTTCGATTATGCAGAGCAAGCCGAAGTGCTGATTATCACCGATGTTGCCAAGGGGGATATTGCAGGACTTGCGGGGGCCTATGCCCGGCTGATCGAGGCTTCGGGCGGCGGCGCACTGGGGCTGTTTACCGCGATAAAGCGGCTGCGCGCAGTCTATGGCCGGATTGCCGATCGGCTGGCCCGTACCGGCCTGCCGCTTTACGCCCAGCACGTCGATCCGATCGACACTGGCACGCTGGTCGATATCTTCCGCGATGATCCGCGCGCCTCGCTGCTGGGTACCGATGCACTGCGCGATGGGGTGGATGTGCCGGGTCATTCATTGCGGCTGGTGGTGATGGAACAAGTGCCCTGGCCCAAGCCATCGATCCTACATCGCGCGCGGCGCCTGGCTGCTAATAACGGGCCGGCAAACAGCGGAGCAGGTGGCGGCGCGGCCTATGATGATCGGATCATCCGCGCACGGCTGGCGCAGGCGTTTGGGCGGCTGATCCGCAGCGCCGAGGATCACGGCCATTTCATTGTGCTTTCGGCGGCCTTCCCCAGCCGCTTGCTCACCGCTTTTCCGCCAGGAACCCCGATCCGCCGCGTCACATTGGACGAGGCTTTACAACGCGTCGCCGCCGGTGTTTCAGGGAGCCCCGCGAAAGTTGAGGATCTCGCTTGAAGACATTAGGCCTGTTTCGCCACGCCAAGTCAGATTGGCATGATCCGCGGGCGCGCGATTTTGATCGCCCGCTCAATCTGCGCGGGGAAAAGGGGGCAGCGTTGATCGGGCGGCATATCCGCGATTACCAAGTGCAATGGGACCGGGTGATCGCATCCCCTGCGGTGCGCGTTGCCGAAACGATCGAGTTGGCAAGCAAGGCCGCGGGCCGCCAGATGGCGGTCAATTGGGATCGTCGGATCTACCTTGCCAGTTCAGCCACGCTGCTCGATCTGCTGCGCGAACAGGCTGGCGATCCGGCCTCGATCCTGATGGTCGGGCACAATCCGGGGCTGGAGGATGTGATTTTCGATCTCGTCCCCGATGATGGTACCAGTCCGCTGCGCGATGTGGTGGAAGAGAAATTTCCCACCGCTTCCTTCGCTGTCCTCGAACTGGCTATCGAACATTGGGATGAGCTTAAGGACCACTGCGCGCGGCTGGTCCACCTCACCCGCCCGCGCGACCTAGATCCCGCATTGGGGCCAGAGGTGGTGTGATTTTTCCGTTCGCGTGGAAAGG
>JAYVKX010000182.1:0-3663 GCA_043768005.1 Novosphingobium sp.
GCGAGCGGTGTTTCGACCAGCGCGTCAGAGATGATTTCAGCCTCGCTGCGGGCCAGCTTGAAGCGTTCTTCCAGCAGCTGGTTGCGATAGCTATCCAGATAGAACAGGCTGCCTGCCATCAGCCCCAGCGCGATGATATTGACCGCCAGAATGCGCGCGGTCAGCGAGGTGCGCCGCGTCCAGAACAGCCGGGCGGGGCCGCGCGGATTGGCCGGTTCACGTCTCGGCAAAGGAATATCCTGCGCCATAAAGCGTCTCGATCGCGGAGAATTTCGGATCGACACTGCGGAATTTGCGCCGCAGCCGCTTGATATGGCTATCGATCGTGCGATCATCGACGAACACATCGTCGCTATAAGCGGCATCCATCAGCTGGTTGCGGCTTTTGATCACGCCGGGGCGGGTGGCGAGGGCCTCGAGCAGCAGGAACTCGGTCACCGTCAGGGCCACCGGGCGTTCGTCCCAGCTGACCTGGTGGCGCGGCGGATCCATCACCAGCCGGCCGCGGCGGATCGGTTCGGGCTGGCGGGCGTCTGACGCCTGTTCATCCTCGCCGCTGCGGACCAGCTCGCTGCGGCGCAGGATCGCGCGGATCCGGGCGACCAGCAGGCGCAGACTGAACGGCTTGGTGATGTAATCATCGGCCCCCATGGCCAGCCCCAGTGCCTCATCCGGCTCCTCATCCTTGGAGGTCAGAAAGATCACCGGCAGCGCTGATTTGGCGCGCAGCCGCTCCAGCAGTTCAAGTCCGTCCATCCGGGGCATCTTGATATCGAAGATCGCCAGATCCGGAGGATTGTCGAGCAGCGCCTTCAGCGCGGTCGGCCCATCGGTGTAGAGCCGGGTCGCGAATCCCTCGGCCTGCAAACCGATCGAAACCGTGGTCAGGATGTTGCGATCATCATCAACCAGCGCAATCGTCTGGGGGTGATCGGGGGATGGGATGGGCAGATCGGCCATACAGGCTGCTGCGAGCCTTGAACTGTTGCGTGGGAACAAGGGGTTAGCGTGTTGAGTAACGGCTGACAATAACGCTTGGACTTCATTGTGTAAGCACTTGATTAAATTGTTTTTTACCTATCTCCCCGTCAATTTGACGCAAAGCCGCAGTTCGACTATGCGCCAATTCAAGCCCTTACATTCGTATGCAGAGCCGGGTTAGCGCCGCCGCGCCGCCCTTTCGATCACGGAGACGATTTTGACCGGTGCCCTCTCCTATCCGCTTGATCGCCAGGGCATTTCGACCCCAGCGACGATCCACGCGAACCTCGGCACCGCGCCGCTGGTTGAGCATGCGCTGCGCAATGGCGAAGGAATGCTGGCGGCTGATGGCCCGCTGGTGGTGGCAACCGGCAAGCACACCGGGCGCTCGGCCAGGGACAAGTTCATCGTCCGTGATGCCGAAACCGAAAACACCGTATGGTGGGGCACGACCAATATCGGGATGACGCCGGAACATTTTGCCGCACTCAAGGCTGATTTTCTTGCTGCGCTGGTGGCCAAGGATACGCTGTATGTCGCCGATCTGTTTGGCGGTTCCCAGCAGGATTTCCGCGTCAATGTGCGCGTGATTAACGAGCTGGCGTGGCACAATCTGTTCGTCCGCACGCTGCTTGTTCGCCCCAGCGCGGCAGAGCTGGCAGGCTTTGAGCCTGAATATACCATCATCGATCTGCCAAGCTTTCGCGCCGATCCCGCGCGCCATGGCTGCCGCAGCGAAACCGTGGTGGCGGTCAACTTCACCGAAAAGCTGATTCTGATCGGCGGCACTGCCTATGCCGGCGAGATGAAGAAGAGTGTTTTCGGCATCCTCAACTATCTGCTGCCGGTCAAGGGCGTGATGCCGATGCACTGCTCGGCCAATGTCGGCGCGGATGGCAAGACGGCGGTGTTCTTCGGCCTATCGGGCACTGGCAAGACCACGCTTTCCGCCGATGCCAGCCGCACGCTGATCGGCGATGACGAACATGGCTGGTCGGATACCGCCGTGTTCAATTTCGAAGGCGGCTGCTATGCTAAGATGATTCGCCTATCGGCTGAAGCTGAGCCGGAAATATTTGCCACGTCCAAGCGGTTCGGTACGATCCTTGAAAATGTGGTAATCGATCCAGAGACGCGGGCCCTTGATTTTGACGACGCTTCGCTCGCCGAGAACAGCCGCGGTTCCTATCCGATCGATTTTATTCCTAATGCTAGCGTGAACAATCTTGGCCCGGTTCCGGCGAACATCATCATGCTCACCGCCGATGCCTATGGCGTGCTGCCGCCGATTGCGCGGCTGACCCCCGATCAGGCCATGTATCACTTCCTCTCGGGCTATACTGCGCGGGTCGCGGGCACCGAAATCGGCGTGACCGAGCCGGAAGCGACTTTTTCAACCTGCTTTGGCGCGCCGTTCATGCCGCGCCACCCATCGGTCTATGGCAATCTGCTGAAGGATCGCATTGCCAAGGGGGCAGTCAAGTGCTGGCTGGTCAATACCGGCTGGACCGGCGGCAAGGCGACTATGCCGGGGATCAGCCGGATGCCGATCAAGGCGACCCGCGCGCTGCTCAACGCCGCGCTCGATGGCAGCTTGAACGGGGCTGAATTTCGCAAGGATCCCAACTTCGGCTTCGATGTGCCGGTGGCGGTGGCGGGTGTGGATAGCAAGTTGCTTGATCCGCGCGGAGCCTGGGCCGATCAGGCGGATTACGATGTCACCGCGCAAACGCTGGTCCGCCAATTCATCGACAATTTCGCACAATTTGCCGAACACGTCGATGAAGGCGTCCGCCAGGCTGCGCCAACCGCAGCCTGATCTGGCCGCGATTTGACTTTCACTGGTCCCAAACCAAGCGCATGATGCAGCGTTATACTATATGGAGTCACAATCATGGGTATTCTCGACAGCATCCTGGGGCAAGTCAGCCAGCACGCCGATGTGGGCAATCTTGCCGCTAAGCTGGGGATTGATCCCGCCATGGCCGAAAAGGCCATTGCCGCGCTGGGCCAGTCACATCAGGAACCGGGCGATACGATCGAAGGTGCCGCCGCCAAGACCGGGCTAGACGCCGGCACACTTAACCAGATTGTCGAACAGATTGGCGGCGAGGGCTCGCTCGGAGCATTCAGCCAGATGCTGAAGGACCATCCGCAGGCTTCCAGCGTGCTGGGGATGCTTGACCGCGATGGCGACGGCAATCCGCTGAATGATGTTCTCGGCATGGCCAAAGGGCTGTTCGGCAAGAGCTGAGGTGGCGTCGTCCCCGGCTTGACCGGGGACCGCTGGCCTCATCATTCTGCGCCCGCGTCGTCGAGGCCAGCGGTCCCGGATCAAATCCGGGACGACGAGCCCTTCGCCGCTTCGATATAGCGGCTGACATTCTGAGCCAGCACATCGAGCGGGACATTGCCCCCGCTGACCACCGCATCATTGAACCCGCGCAGATCGTATTTCACACCCAGTGCGCCCTTGGCCCGCTCGCGCTGGGCGAGGATTTCGCTGTGGCCCATCTTGTAACTGCAGGCCTGCCCCGGCCAGCTGCAATAGCGCTCCACTTCGGGCGTAACTTCGGCCAGAGCCGAACCGTTGGTGGTCGCAAACCAGTCGATCGCCTTCGCGCGGCTCCAACGCTTGGCGTGAAGCCCGGTATCGACCACCATCCGGCAGGCGCGGTATGC
>JAYVKX010000183.1:0-2999 GCA_043768005.1 Novosphingobium sp.
GCTGCGCATATGCAGCCCTTCCGCGCCCTGCAGCAACGAGCGAAACCCGGGACTGGAATTGAGCTTGTCACAACCGGAAAGCAGCAGCCCGCCCGCGCCGAATGCGCCTGCGCCCAGCAGGTCGCGGCGGGTGAAATTCTCGCTCATGCGGCGTCCTCCTTGTCCGCCGGAAGCCGGTACCAGCCAGTGATCATTGATCGCAGCTCGTTGATCGGCCCCGCAAGAATGACCATCGCGATATGGACCAGGAAGAAGCCGACCAGGCCAAAGGCGGCGATGAAATGCAGTGACCGTGCCGATTGGCGGCCGCCGAACAGTTCGAGCAGCACTGTGAGCCCGGCGTTGAGATTGGGGGACATGGTCAGGCCGGTCAGAATGATCAGCGGCAGCAGCACAAACAGAACTCCGCAATAGGCCAGTTTTTGCAGCACATTATAGCGCAGCGCAGCAGGGCCTGTCGGGAAGCGCAGCGCGGCGTGCTGCTTGATGTCATGCCAGATGTGCGAGGGCCTCCATTCGGCCAAGCGGATATGCAGGTCACGCAGGATATGGCCGCGAACCAAACCCCAGATCAGATAGAACAACAGTCCCAGCGCCAGCACCCAGGCAAAGGCCAGATGCCACAGCCGCGCATCGGCCAGGCTGTAAGTGGACGGGATCGTGGCCCAGCCGGGAAAGGCCAGCCCGCCGGTTTCGGGGAAAGACAGCCAGGCCTTGTCCGGGTTCGCCCCGAACTCACCCCAATACAGCCGGGGATGGGCGTTAAGGATCATCAGCCCGCTCATCACCATGATCAGCAGCGTGGCGGCATTGATCCAGTGCCAGATGCGCACCGCCAGGCTGTGCCGCCTGACCAGATCGCCGCCGCGCGGTGCGGGCGGTTCGTCGCTGGTCACTTCGGGTGATGTCATCGGGGGCTGCTCTCCTATCCAGCCGGGTGGTTACACTAAACGGGCGGCAACAACACCTGACGATTGCGCTGAACCGTCTCAATCAGCCAATCGCGGCAGGCGCGGACCCGGGCGAGCTGATGGGTGTCCTTATGCGTCACCAGCCAGAAGCTGCGCGTGATCTGGCATTGCGGCAGGACCGGCACCAGCAGCGGATCGCCGCTGGCCATGAAGCAGGGTAGCACGCCGATGCCTGCGCCCGAGGCCAGCAGGCGGTGCTGCGCGTTGATGCTGGACGATCGGATCGTGGCGGCAAGACCGGGGTGCAGCTCGTCCAGATAGCGCAGTTCCGGCGCATAGAGCAGATCAGGGATATAGCCGACCAGCCGGTGGCCGCTGCCAAGATCGGCGGGCCGGGTCGGGGCTCCGGCCTGCGCCAGATAGTCAGGGCTGGCGTAAAGCCGCAGGGCATAGTCAGCCAGCTTGAGCGCGATCACCGGCCCCGCCTTGGGCCGCGACAGGACTACTGCTATATCCGCTTCGCGCTTGGACGGGCTGAGGATGCCGCTGTTGGCGATGAGATCCAGAGAAAGGCGCGGGTGAGCGGCGATAAACGCCGGGATATGCCGTGCGACAAACCAGCTACCAAACCCTTCCGACACGCTGACCCGGACGGAGCCGCTGACCCCTTCACCAGTGCCCTGTCCTTCGGCAATGCCCGCCCCGGCCCGAGCCATAGCCTCTACCGAAACGAGCAGCGCTTCGCCGGCTTCGGTCAGCACCTGGCCCTCGCGGGTTTGTTCGAACAAGGTGGTGCCAAGCCTGGCCTCCAGCCGCCGTAGCCGCCGCCCCATGGTGGTGGCATCGATGCCGACAAGCGAAGACGCGCGCGCCAGCTGCCCGGCGCGGGCAATGGCAAGGAAGCCGTGCAGATCATTCCAGTTAATTGGCTGCATAATTGCAGGTAAGAATTGCATATACGCAACTTGCCTGCAATCCCCATTGGGTGCAGAGAAGCTGGGAATAATTGTGTGAGAGGATTCCGGCTGCCTCGCGTTTTCTGCCTGTTCAGGCGGCGGTGCGGCCTGTCCTGAAAGCAAAGGAACGCCCCATGGCTGGCCCCGAACTGATCTATCAATCCCCTGAAGCTGCCGAAATCGCGGTCCTGATCGCCCGCTCGCGGGCTGCACAGGCACAGATCGCTGATTACACGCAGGAACAGGTCGATCGCCTGATCCGGGCGATGGTCTGGGCCGTCGCCCGCGAGGATGTTGCCAGGAAGATCGCGCAGCACACCGTCGATGAAACCCAGCTCGGCAATTATGATGGCAAATACCTCAAGATCTTCCGCAAGACCCGGGCGACGCTGATGGACATTATCGACGATAAGTCGGTGGGGGTGATCGAAGAGGATCCGATCCGCAATATCGTCAAGATTGCCAAGCCGGTTGGCGTTATCGGCGCGCTTTCGCCCTCGACCAATCCAGAGGCGACCCCGGTGATCAAGGCGATCTCTGCGGTCAAGGGCCGCAATTCGATCATCGTCGCGCCGCACCCGCGGGCCAAGCTCACCAACAAGCTGATCTGTGATCTGATGCGCGAAGCGATCGTCAAGATTGGCGGGCCCGCCGATCTGGTCATCAGCATCGATACGCCCTCGGTTGAAAAGACCAACGAACTGATGCGCCAGTGTGACCGGGTGCTGGCCACCGGCGGCAGTGCGATGGTCACGGCGGCTTATTCTTCGGGCACCCCGGCGCTGGGCGTGGGGGTCGGCAATGCGGTGATTACCGTGGACGAGACCGCCGATCTTGATGATGCGGCCGAGAAAATCCGTATCTCCAAAACGCTTGATCTTGCTGCGTCCTGCTCGTCGGATAATGCGGTAATCCTGATCGATGCGATCTATGATGCGATGCTGGCAAAGCTGGTGGCCAAGGGTGGGCTTGTCCTGGATGATGCACAGAAGGCCAAGCTGCAGGAGGCGATCTGGGTTGATGGGCATATCAACGCCAAAGTTGTGGCGCAGACCCCGCAGTTCATCGCCGATTACGCTGGTTTCGAGATTCCCGTGGCGACCCAGTTCTTCATCGTTCCTGAAACCGGAAC
>JAYVKX010000184.1:0-4410 GCA_043768005.1 Novosphingobium sp.
TTGCGCTCAAAGTAAAATTTACCCGCCACACGCCTTGAACAGCATCAGCGTGCGCTCCCGCGCCAGATCGGCGAATTCGGGGTGATAATCCTTGCGCCGGTCAGAATTGAAGCCGTGTCCGGCCTCATAGACAAATATCTGCGCGGTCGGGTGGTCCTTTGCAATCAGCTTTTCGACTTCCGCGAAATCGACCAGCGAATCATATCTCCCGAAATGGGCGATGGTGGCGCACCCGGGCGCTTCATCAGCAAACCGCGTGGCGATATGGCCGCCATAGTAACAAGAGGCCGCAGCAAGATCCGGGCTGATCTGTGCCATCCGCCAGGCGACCGAACCGCCAAAGCAATAGCCAGTGATGAAGATCGGGCCGCCTTTTGCCTTTAGCCAGTCGATACAGCTCTGCGTATCGGCCAGGCCCTGCTCCCAATCATGTTCCACCCGCGCGATCTGAACCGCGCGCTCCCAATCCGGCCCGGTATAGCCCAGCGCGCAGCCCGGTTGCTGCCGATCGAACAGCCCGGGGCTCAGCACTTCATAGCCATCCTCGGCATATTCCTCGCACAGCTCGCGGATATGATCGGTAACCCCGAAAATTTCCTGCACCAGCACAAGACCGCCCTTGCGCTCGCCAATCGCCGCCGCATGATAGACCGGCATGGCATAGCCATCGGGCATGGTGATGTGGATGGTTTTGTCCATTGGCAGACTGTCCTTTCTGCTCCTCTTGGGCGCAAGCCTTACCCCCACCTTGCATCGCAGCACAATCGTTGCTAGTCGCGCCCCCGTCGATGGGCAGTGTGCTGTGCGCGCGCTTGCAATGTCCTGTCGGTCACCCGAGGTAAGGAATTTAGGCGCGTGGAGAATTCCGGCGGCATTACTGCCAGCTTGCAAGGGCGTTACGCCTCTGCGCTGTTCGAGTTGGCGAGTGAGCAGAAGGCTGTGAAAACGGTTGAGGCTGATCTGGATCAGCTGGGCAAGGCGATTCTCGAATCGGCTGATCTTGCCGCACTGATTCGCAATCCGCAGATCAGCCGTATCGATGCCGGCAAGGCATTGGATGCTGTCGCCACCCTGCTTGGCCTGTCAGGTCTGACCAAAAACTTCCTGGGCGTGCTGGCGCAGAACCGCCGCCTGGCCAAGCTTCCCGAAATTGTCCGCGCCTTCACTGCGATCGCCGCCGCTGCCCGCGGTGAGGTCACGGCCGAAGTAACCAGCGCCCACCCCCTCACCGCCGCGCAGGTAACAGACCTCGCCGCCAAGCTTTCCGCGCGCGAAGGCAAGGACGTAACCATCAAGACGAGCGTCGATCCCGAAATCCTCGGGGGGCTGGTTGTCCGTATCGGCAGTCAGCAGATCGACAGCTCGATCCGCACAAAACTCAATTCTCTCGCGAACGCGATGAAAGGCTGAACATGGAAATCCGCGCCGCTGAAATTTCAAGGGTCATCAAGGACCAGATCGCCAACTTCGGCACCGAAGCTCAGGTTTCGGAAGTCGGCTCGGTGCTGTCGGTCGGCGATGGCATCGCTCGCATTCACGGGCTGGACAAGGTCCAGGCCGGTGAAATGGTCGAGTTTTCGAACGGGGTAAAGGGCATGGCGCTCAACCTCGAAGCCGATAACGTCGGCGTCGTGATCTTCGGCTCGGACGCTGAAATCAAGGAAGGCGATCAGGTCAAGCGGACCGGCACCATCGTCGATGTCCCCGTCGGCAAGGGCCTGCTTGGCCGCGTCGTGGATGGCCTGGGCAATCCGATCGATGGCAAGGGTCCGATCGAATATACCGAGCGCAAGCGCGTTGAGGTCAAGGCTCCGGGCATCATCCCGCGCCAGTCGGTGTCCGAACCAGTCCAGACCGGCCTCAAGGCAATCGATGCCCTCGTCCCCGTCGGCCGCGGCCAGCGCGAACTGATCATCGGCGATCGCCAGACCGGCAAGACCGCCGTCGCGATCGACACTTTCATCAACCAGAAGGGCCCGAACGCGGGTGATGACGAGAGCAAGAAGCTCTATTGCATCTATGTTGCGATCGGCCAGAAGCGCTCCACCGTGGCGCAGATCGTCCGCCAGCTCGAAGAAAACGGCGCGATGGAATATTCGATCGTTGTGGCCGCTACCGCTTCGGAGCCGGCTCCGCTCCAGTATCTCGCGCCCTATACCGGCGTGACTATGGGCGAATTTTTCCGCGACAACGGCATGCATGCCGTGATCGTTTATGACGATCTGTCCAAGCAGGCCGTGGCTTACCGCCAGATGTCGCTGCTGCTGCGCCGCCCGCCGGGCCGCGAAGCATATCCGGGCGATGTGTTCTATCTCCACTCACGCCTGCTCGAACGCGCCGCCAAGATGAACGATGCGCTGGGCGGCGGATCGCTCACCGCGCTGCCGATCATCGAGACGCAAGCGGGTGACGTTTCGGCCTATATCCCGACCAACGTAATTTCGATCACCGATGGCCAGATCTTCCTCGAAACCGGCCTGTTCTATCAGGGCGTGCGGCCTGCAATCAACGTCGGCCTGTCGGTCAGCCGTGTGGGCTCGGCCGCGCAGACCAAGGCGATGAAGAAGGTGTCCGGCTCGATCAAGCTGGAGCTGGCGCAGTACCGCGAAATGGCAGCCTTTGCCCAGTTCGGGTCAGACCTCGATGCTTCGACCCAGCGCCTGCTGAACCGCGGCGCGCGCCTGACCGAGCTGCTCAAGCAGGCCCAGTTCAGCCCGCTGCCGTTTGAAGAGCAGGCAGTTTCGATCTTCGCTGGCACCAACGGCTATCTGGATGGCATCGCAACCAACCGCGTCACGGCCTATGAAGCCGAAATGCTCGGCTGGATGCGCGCTGAACATGCAGAGCTGCTGGGCGATATCCGTTCCAGCAAGGATCTGTCGAACGATTCAGCCACTAAGCTCAAAGCCGCGCTTGCCGCTTTCGGCAAGCAGTTCGCCTGAACCTGAAACCGGAGATAGCGGGCGATGGCCAGCCTTAAAGAACTCAAAGGGCGGATCACCTCGGTCAAATCGACCCAGAAGATCACCAAGGCCAAGCAGATGGTCGCTGCGGCAAAGCTGCGCAAAGCGCAGGCCGCAGCCGAAGCCGCGCGTCCCTATGCCGTCCGCCTTGCCGAAGTGATGGGCAGCCTCGCCAGCCGGATCACGGTTAGCGAAAGCAGCCCCAGGCTGCTGGCTGGCACCGGCCAGGATCAGGTTCATCTGCTGGTCGTCGCCAATTCGGACAAGGGTCTGTGCGGCGGGCTCAACGCTAACATCGTCAAGGCTGCCAAGCTGAAGGCGCTAGAGCTGATTGCGCAGGGCAAGACCGTCCAGTTCTATCTGATCGGCAAAAAGGGCCGCGCGCCAATCCGCCGCGAATATCCCAAATCGATCCTCGCCAGCTTCGATACCTCCGAAGTGCGCCAGCCCGGCTATCCCGAAGCTGAGAACATCACGGGCGAGCTGGTTGCGCTGTATGAGGCGGGCAAGTTCGATATCGCCCATCTGTTCTATTCAAAATTCCGCAGCGCGCTGGTTCAGGAACCAACCCAGCAGCAGATCATCCCCGTCCCGGTGCCCAAGAATGCGGCTCCCGTCGTAACTGGCGGCGCGGTGGTGGAATATGAGCCGGATGAGGAAGAAATTCTCGCCGCGCTGCTGCCACGCTATCTCAAAACGCAGCTGTTTGGCGCATTGCTGGAAAACATGGCGTCCGAACAGGGCGCTTCGATGACCGCGATGGACAACGCCACGCGCAACGCCGGTGATCTGATCGGCAAGCTTACCATCCAGTACAACCGCAGCCGTCAGGCCGCGATCACCACTGAATTGATTGAAATCATTGCGGGCGCTGAAGCGCTTTAGCAACCGACAACATCAGGGGCGCAGCAGCGCACTGATCTGACCGAATACTAGGCAAGGAAACGAACATGGCCACCGCAGCCAAGACCAAGACGAAGACCCAGAGCGCCGCCACCGGCAAGATCAGCCAGGTCATCGGCGCCGTCGTCGACGTGTCGTTCGAGGGCGAACTGCCGTCGATCCTCTCGGCGCTGGAAACGGACAACAACGGCAACCGTCTGGTGCTGGAAGTCGCCCAGCACCTTGGTGAAAACACCGTCCGCACCATCGCGATGGATTCAACCGACGGGCTGACCCGCGGCCAGCCGGTGCGCGATACCGGTTCGCAGATCACCGTGCCGGTCGGCCCGATGACGCTGGGCCGCATCCTCAACGTGATCGGCGAGCCGATCGACGAACGCGGCCCGGTCGGCGAAGCCAAGCGCAACCCGATCCACGCCGAGGCCCCGCCCTTTGTTGACCAATCAACCGAAGCCGCGATCCTCGTCACCGGCATCAAGGTGATCGATCTGCTCGCGCCCTATGCGCGTGGCGGCAAGATCGGCCTGTTCGGCGGCGCGGGCGT
>JAYVKX010000185.1:0-3342 GCA_043768005.1 Novosphingobium sp.
CGCCTTTTTCTTGGCGAGATATTCCCGCACATGCCAGCTGATCGCCTCCCCTTCACGGTCAGGGTCAGTCGCCAGGATCAGACGGTCAGCAGTTTTGGCCGCATCGGTGATCGCTTTGACGCGGGCCGCCTTGTCGCCATAAACCTCCCAGTCCATCGCGAAACCATCATCGGGCCGCACCGAGCCATCCTTGGGCGGCAGATCGCGGATATGACCATAAGAGGCGAGAACCTTGAAGTCCTTGCCCAGATACTTCTCGATGGTCTTGGCCTTGGCCGGGGATTCTACGATAACTAGCTGCATGATGGGTGTTGCAATCCTTACGCGTATACGTACGCGCGAGGGTGGCGGGCCTGACAGGCAAAGGTCAAGGGCTTGTCGCAGCTATCCCGTCAGGCTGACCCGCCCGCCCGCATGGCGCACCAATTGCCCGGCCAGTTCCAGTTCGAGCAGGGCCAGCTGCACCGCCGCCGCCGGCTCACTGCTTTGGCGGATCAGTTCATCGACCGCGATCGGTGCGGTGGTGAGCAGGCCGGCGATATCCGCTGGCTCGGCTGCAAGTTCGTCAGTCACGTTATAGGCCATGCCAACTTCGCGGAAGGCCCGGCGCGGGATTCCGTCAAAGCCGGACAGCAGCTCGATCACATCATCGGCCGATTGAACCAGCACCGCCCCTTCGCGGATCAGCTGGTTGCAGCCCTGCGCACGGGCATCAAGCGGTGAACCGGGGATCGCCATAACTTCGCGCCCGGCCTCCCCTGCCAGCCGCGCGGTAATCAGCGAGCCGGATTTGGGCGCAGCTTCCACCACCAGCGTTCCGCCAGCAAGCCCGGCGATGATCCGGTTGCGCGAGGGGAAGTGGCGCGCAAGTGGCTCAGTCCCTGGGGGTTGCTCGGCCAGCAATAGTCCGCCTGTTGCAATCGCTTCCTGCAGATCGCGGTGTTCGGGCGGATAGGAAATATCGATCCCGCTGGCGATCACGCCGATGGTGCCGCGCGCCAGGCTGGCTGCGTGCGCCGCGCCGTCAATCCCGCGCGCCAGCCCCGAGACGACGGTAAACCCGGCCTCCGCAAGCTCGCCCGCAAATTGCCGCGCCAGCTTTACCGCTGCGGCAGAGGCATTGCGTGCGCCGACAATCGCCACGCACGGGCGCTGCGCCAGCGCGGGATCGCCGCGCATGGTCAGAATCGGCGGGGCGCTTTCCAGCGCGGCCAAAAGCGCTGGATATTCAGGCGAATCGTGAAACAGATAGCGCCCGCCCGCCTTGCGCAGCGCCGCTACCTCATCGGCAATCCGGGCTTCTGTGGCAGCACGATAGGGTGTGCTGCCGCGCGCGGCGAGATCGGGCAAAGCCGCCAGCGCGCGCCGCGCGTCACCGAACCGGCGCAGCAGCTGGCGATAGCTGATCGGGCCAATATTGGGGGAACGCAGCAGGCGAATCCGGGCGAAGGCCTCATCCTGCGAAGGGTCGGTCATGTTGCCTTGCCGCCTCCGATTTTGGGTTCGGTCCCGGCCATAAGCCGCGCAATGTTGGCGCGGTGCTGCCAGAGCACCAGCAGCGCGATGCCGCCCAGCGCCGGTGCTGCGTATGTCTGGCCCAGTAATAGCGCGACCACCGGTGCGGCAACCGCTGCCGCCATGCCGCTCAGTGATGAAATCCGTGTCAGCGCGAACATGATGAGCCAGACGCCAGCCGTAGCCAGTCCGATCAACCACCCAAGGCCAAGCGCCACCCCCAGTTTCGTCGCCACACCCTTGCCGCCTTTGAAGCCCAACCACACCGGGAAGCAATGAGCAATGACCGCCGCCAGCGCCGCCCATTGCTCGTTGCCGGGAAACAGCGACCGCGCCAGCCACACGGCTGCAAAACCCTTGCCAAGATCAAGCAGCAACGTGGCCGCCGCCAGCCCCTTGCGCCCGGTCCGCAACACATTGGTTGCGCCGATATTGCCCGATCCGATGCTGCGCAGATCGCCCGCGCCGAACGCCCGGGTCAGCAGCAATCCGAACGGGACCGAGCCAAGCGCATATCCCAGCGCGAGCGCATAAAGCCAGTCCATCGCCATTCCCTAACCCGTTGCACTTCCCAAGTTGCACCAGTCGTAGCTACAAGGAGGCCGCTTCGACAAGGGCAAGCGGGGAAAGTTGCACGACAATGGATGCTGACGCGCCGATTCTGCTGTTCGATTCAGGGGTCGGCGGCCTTTCAGTGCTGGCTGAATTGCGCAAATTGCTGCCGGATGCCCCGATCATCTATGCCGCCGACAACGCCGGAATGCCCTATGGCACCAAAAGCGAGGCGGAGATTGCCGCGCGGGTCACCGGGCTGCTGGGCCGGATGACCGAACGGTTTCGCCCGCGGCTCGCCTGCATCGCCTGCAACACTGCCTCGACCATTGCGCTGGGGATGGTCCGCGATGTGCTGGCGATCCCGGTGGTCGGCACCGTCCCCGCGATCAAGCCCGCGGCAGAGCTGACGCGGAGCGGCACGATCGGGCTGCTTGGTACTGCCGCGACGATCCGGCAGGGCTATGTCGACCGGCTCGAGGCCGAGTTTGCGGGCGGCAAGCGTCTGTTGCGCCATGCCGCGCCTGAACTGGTCGCGGCGGCAGAGGCGAAGCTGCGCGGGCAGCCGGTTGATCCGGCGATCTTCACCCGCGCCGCCGCTGGACTGCGCGGGCAGCCGGGCGGCGAGGCGATCGATACGGTGGTGCTGGCCTGCACCCATTTCCCGCTGGTGGCAGAGGAGCTGGGCAGAGCCTTTGGGCCTGACGTATGCTTTGTTGATGGCGCAGCGGGGATCGCGCGGCGGATCGCGGTTCTGACCCAGGGCCAGCCGTTTCAGCGCAGCGCGGCCGATCTTGCCCTGTTCACCGCTGAGGAAGGTCTTGCGGCTCTGGCCCCGGCTCTGGCAGACTATGGGCTGGACGCGCGGGGGATCCTGTAAATGACGAAACGGTTCAACTGGTTTCTGCTTGGCCTGCTGCTGCTGATCGGCCTGCCCTATTACTGGCTTCTGATGGACAACCGGCCGGGGGATAGCGCGGCCAAGCCGATCAGGATCGAACAGCTGCGCGCCCTGGCGGCCAGCATTCCCGGCCCGGCCCCTTCGGTGGTGGAGGTGGAACTGATCGCCTCGCGCCGGATGCCCGGTGATCTGTTCGTCGCGGGATCGGGGATCAAGCGCAAGCTGGTGGCGGTAATGGCCTGGCAGCTGGTTGTGCCGGGCGGCAAGCCGATCGTGATCGACAGCGGGATGACCGCGGCCGCCGCGCAGGAAATGGGGATGGAGCGCTATATCCCTGCCGCGCAGGCCCGGGTGGATGCCGCGATGCGCCGCGC
>JAYVKX010000186.1:0-2003 GCA_043768005.1 Novosphingobium sp.
CCACCTTGCCGATCTGCCCGGCATAAGTGTCCTTGAACGCGCTCTCCTCGTCATAGACGATCAGGTAGGGGATGCGCTCGAACGGGATCTGGGTCATCGGGTCGCCTCTTTGGTGTCCATCGCAGTTATGCACGAGCCAAGGCGAAATTGAAGCTTGCCGTGCCGTCGCGGGCGTGAAACCATGGACCCAAGGCAGCCTGCATGCCCAATCTGGAGAGCGACCATGGCGCACTATGACCTGATAATCCGGGGCGGGACGATCCATGACGGCACTGGCGCCGCGCCGGTATTAGGCGATGTAGCGATCAAGGATGGGATTTTCGCCGCGATCGGCGCGGTGACCGGCGGTGCCGACGAAGTGATCGATGCCGCGGGCAAGATCGTCACCCCCGGGTTCGTCGATGTGCACACGCATTATGACGGTCAGGTTACCTGGGACGACCGGCTGGTGCCAAGCTCGGGCCACGGTGTGACCACGGTGGTGATGGGCAACTGCGGGGTGGGCTTCGCTCCGTGCCGCCCCGAGCAGCGCGGCGATCTGGTCAAGCTGATGGAGGGGGTCGAGGATATTCCCGAGGTGGTGATGATCGAGGGTCTGCCGTGGAACTGGGAAACCTTTCCCGAATACCTCGATGCATTGGCGATGCGGAAACTCGATATCGATGTTGCGACGCAAGTGCCGCACTCGGCGCTGCGGGTTTACGTGATGGGCGAGCGGGCGGTGCGGCAGGAAGCTCCGACCGCCGATGATCTTGCTGCCATGCGCGGCCTCGTTGCGGAAGGCATTCGCGCCGGCGCTTTCGGGGTCACCACGTCGCGCAACGTCATGCACCGCACCCGCGCGGGCGACCTTGCCCCGAGCCTTTATTCGGATGTCGACGAACTCTGTGCGCTCGCGGACGGGCTGAAGGATGCGGACGGCGGGGTGTTCCAGATCATTCCGGCCCCCGCGGAACCCGCCGAAGACGAATTCCCGATCCTGCGCCAGAATGCCGAGCATAGCGGCCGGCCGGTATCGTTCACCCTCCTCGAAGTGCCGGGGCAGGCCGGCGGGGGGTGGCGCCATCACCTTGCCGGGTTGACCCAAGCCGCCGCCGACGGGCTGACCATCCGCGGCCAGGTAGCGCCGCGTCCGGTGGGGATGTTTTTCGGGCTCGACCTCAGCCTGCACCATTTCAGCAGCCACCCAAGCTATAAGGCGATCACCGATCTGCCGCTGGCAGAGCGGGTGGCCAAAATGCGCGATCCCGCGTTCCGCGCGCGATTGCTGGCCGAACATCCCGAAGACACCAACCCGACCACGCTGATGCTGATCGCGGCGTTCAGAGGCGCTTACCAGTGGGGTGAAAGCCCCAACTACGAACCCAAGCGCGAAGACCGAGTTGATGAGCAGGCTAAGGCCGCGCAGCGCGATCTCGCCGAATATGCCTATGATGCGCTGCTCGCCAATGAGGGTCATGCGGTATTTTATCTGCCTGCGGCCAACTACACCGAAGGCAACCTTGACGCCGTGCGCGAGATGCTCGGGCACCCCTCGACCGTGATGGCGCTGGCCGACGGCGGGGCGCATTACGGCCTCATCTGCGATGCCAGCTTCCCGACCTTCTACCTCCAGCGCTGGTCGCGCGATGCTTCGGATGCCGAGCGGATCGAGCTACCGCAAGCGATCGCCGAGCTGACCAGCAAACCGGCCGCCTTGATCGGCATGACCGACCGGGGGCGGATTGCGGTGGGGATGAAGGCCGATCTCAACGTGATCGATCTGGCCGGGCTCAAGCTCCACGTCCCGACCATCGCTTACGATCTGCCCGCCGGGGGCAAGCGGATGCAGCAGACCAGCGATGGCATCGCGATTACGATCGTCTCGGGCCAAGTGACCTATCGCGATGGTCAGCACACCGGCGCCTTGCCCGGGCGGTTGGTGCGGCGGTCACGCGAATTGCTGGCGGCCTGAAACCCGGTCGTGCGAACGCGGCTCAGCATTTGCCGGAAGAAGGCGCGCT
>JAYVKX010000187.1:0-4487 GCA_043768005.1 Novosphingobium sp.
ATCAACTAAACCCGTGCATCTCAGCACAAGGGGACGTCAATCCATGTGTTTGAGCCCGACCCGCAAATAATCCCAGCCGGTAATCACGGTCAGCACCGCAGCGGCCCACAGTGTTGTCAGGCCGACGGTGTGGGGCACATTTGCAACCAGTGCGCCGATCTCGATTGTCCAGCCGGGCAGCGCTTGCCCCAGAATCAGCGCACCGAGCGACACCAGCTGAAAGGTCGTCTTCCATTTCGCCAGCTTCGAGACCGGGATCGACACTTGCAGCCCGCCAAGGAACTCGCGCAGGCCCGAGACCGCAATCTCGCGGATCAGGATGACGAGGCCCGCGATCACGTGCATATCGCCCACAAAAGGCCCGCGCAGGATGCCCTGTGCGGCCAGGACGAGGATCACCGCGGCAACCATGATCTTGTCCGCAATCGGATCGAGGAACGCGCCCAGCTTGCTCACCGCGCCATAGGAGCGAGCGACATAGCCATCGAAATAATCGGTCAGCCCCATCAGGCAGTAAGCAGCAAAGCCCAGCGCATAACCTGCCTGCCATTCGGGCCACCACAACAGGCCGACTAGCAGGGGCACCGCCACGATCCGCGACAGGGTGAGAAGGTTGGGCAGGGTCCACATCGCTTCATTGCATAGCGAGGTTCTGCCCGGTGCAAAAGAGCGCACTCGGGGCTTGTGACTTGGCAGCGCGGCGTTAGGGTCGCGCGCAATCGGGCCAGCACTATCGGCACAGCAACAAGCGAGTTTATGACGACATCCACCCATCTTCTGCGCAGCCGGCGCTTCGTGCCGCTGTTCGTCACCCAGCTGCTTGGCGCATTCAACGATAATCTGTTCAAGAATGCGATGGTGCTGTATGTGGTCTACAGCGTCTATAATTCCGAACAGGCCGAGGCCCAGTTCAGCGCGATCGCCTCTGGCTTGTTCATCCTGCCGTTCTTCATCCTTTCAGCGCTGTCCGGGCAACTCGCCGATATGCGCGACAAGGCCCGCATCATACGCATCGTTAAAGCCTGCGAGATCGGGATCATGGGCGTGGGCGCAGCCGGGTTGCTGCTGGCCTGGCAAGGGATCCTGACCACCAGCATCGCCATCCCGCTGATGCTGATCGCGCTGTTTGCGATGGGGGTACATTCCACTTTTTTCGGCCCGATCAAATAAGCGATCCTGCCGCAGCATCTGCATTCAGGAGAAGTGCTAGCAGGGACGGGACTGGTCGAGGCGGGAACCTATATCGCGATCCTGGCAGGCACAATCCTGGCGGGCTGGATCCCGGTTGAATGGGCCGCCATCGGCGTTGTCATCACTGCGATCATCGGCTTTTTCGTCAGCCGGCAAGTGCCACCTGCCCCACCCGAAATCCCGGCCGAACCTATGGACTTCCACATCATCCGTTCATCCATCACGTTGGTCCGCAACACCAGCCACGATCGCCGCGTGTTCCTGGCGATTATGGCGATTAGCTTTTTCTGGACCATCGGCGCGGTGCTGTTCATCCAGTTTCCGCCGCTCGCCAAAAATGTGCTGACCGCCAGCAAGGAAGTCGCTAGCCTGTTTCTGGTGATCTTCTCGATCGGGGTCGCAGTAGGTTCCATGTCAGTCAATGCGCTGCTCAAGGGCACCGTCTCTGCGCGCTATTCCCCGGCGTCGGTGCTGGTGATGGGGCTATGCGTGGTCGGCTTTTATCTGGTGTGCCGCGCCTGGGCCCCTCATCCAGGCGGCGGGCTGATGGATGTCAGCCATTTCATGGGCGAGCCGTTGGCGATACCGCTGATGCTAAGCCTGCTGGGCATCGCGATTGCAGGCGGCATGTTCGTGGTCCCGCTCTATGCGTTCCTCACTACCTTCGTCGATAAATCGCAGACCGCGCGGACGATCGCGGCGAATAACATCGTCAATTCTGGCGCGATGGTGGTTGGCTCGCTCCTGGCCAGCGGGCTGAGCGCAGGGGGCGTGCCGATCGTTCAGCAATTGCTGCTCAGCGCGGCGATGTGTCTGGTTTCGGCCCGGATCGCTCAGCTATTGGTCGAGGCTGAACAGCCCACTGTCTGAATGGTCACAGGATAAAGGTGCTGACCGCCAGAAAACAGGCGCAATAAGCCATCAGGAAATCGCGCAAGTCGTCCATCCGCAACCATCGGCGGCGGCGCGCCAGTACGGGCTTGGTTCCCCGCCTGACATGGGGGGGAAGCGCCCGTAAAAACGGGTTGCGAGCGGATTCATCTCCGAGGACTAGCGACCTTCTCATAAGTGGAGTGGTAAGATTTGATTCACCACTGCACCAGCTGGAAAATCGCGGTTAACGGCGACCATCCCGGCTTGGGACAGTAACCATGGCCTACCTTACCAGCACTCTGCGCGTTGCCCCTTGCGCGGTCCCTCGCTAAGAGACGGATATGACTGATCCAATTTCCATTACGGGTGGCCGCTTGCTGGTCGATTGTCTGATCGAACAAGGCTGCGACCGGATTTTCACCGTGCCGGGAGAGAGCTTCCTTGCGGTGCTTGATGCACTGCATGATACGCCGCAGATCGAGACTGTGGTGTGCCGCCAGGAAGGCGGCGCTGCTTTCATGGCCTGCGCCGATGGCACGATGACCGGCCAGCCCGGCGTGTGTTTTGTCACGCGCGGCCCCGGTGCGACCAACGCCAGCATCGGCGTGCATGTGGCCATGCAGGATTCGCAGCCGATGCTGATGTTCATCGGCGATGTGGATCGGGGAATGCGCGACCGTGAGGGCTTTCAGGAAGTAGATTTTACCGCGATGTTTTCACCGCTCGCCAAATGGGCGACGCGGATCGACGATCCGTCGCGGATCCCGGAATATGTCGCCCGCGCCTGGTCCACCGCGATTTCGGGTCGCCCCGGTCCGGTGGTGATCGCTTTGCCCGAAGATATGTTGCTGGAACTGGTTTCCGGCAAAGCCCCGCGCCCGGCGGTCAATCGTCCGGCGCAGGCGGCGTGCCCGGATGCGATGGCATCGTTGATGGAGATGGTCGGCGCTGCCGCTGCACCCGTGGCGATCGTGGGTGGGGCGGGCTGGCACTCTGCAGCGCGCGAGCAATTCACCCGCTTTGCCGAACGGATCGGACTGCCGGTGGCCGGAGCCTTTCGCCGTCAGGATGCCATTCCCAACTCGAGCAAAGCCTGGGCGGGCAACCTGGGCTATGGCCCCAATCCAAAATTGGTCCAACGGATCAAGGTCGCTGATCTGGTGCTGGTGGTTGGCGCGCGGCTGGGCGAGGCGACGACTGACAGCTATACGCTGATCACCCCGGATCATCCGGGGCAGATACTGATCCATGTCCATCCCGATCCCAACGAGCTGGGCCGGGTTTACCGCCCGGACCTGGCGATCTGCGCCGGCATAACCGAATTTGCCGAAGCGGCCGCGCGGTGGGACGATGATATCCTGCGCTTTGATGCAGGCGCTGAGGCGCATGACGAATGGCTGGCGTGGACCATGCCGCAGCCCTCGGCGGCAAAACTCGATCTTGCCGCCTGCGTGATGTCCATGCGTGAGACTCTGCCCGCTGACAGCATCATCTGCAACGGTGCGGGCAATTTTTCGGGCTGGTGGCACCGCTATTGGCATTACGAGGGCTTTCCCAACCAACTTGCCCCCACCGCAGGCGCGATGGGTTATGGCGTGCCCGCTGCTGTGGCCGCAGCCCAGCGTCATCCCGAACGGACGATCATTGCGCTGGCGGGTGACGGTGATTTTCTGATGAACGGGCAGGAACTGGCAACCGCCGCACAATATGGCTGCGATATGCTGGTTATCCTGGTCGATAACGGGGCCTACGGCACGATCCGGATGCATCAGGAGCGCGAGTTTCCGGGCCGGGTATCAGCCACGCAGCTCGCCAACCCCGATTTTGCGGCTCTGGCGCGGGCATTTGGCGGCTGGGCGGCGCGGGTTGAGACTACGGCCGAATTCGCCCCCGCGCTGGCCGATGCCAAGGACCGCAAAGGTGTGCGGTTGCTGCATCTGATTACCGATATCGAGGAGATCAGCGCAGGCGGTGCAACGGTTTCGGGGCTGCGGGCAAGACTTTAGCGGTCTGAGAGTGCAATGATGTAGTCCCACTCCGCCGGCGTAATCGCCGCGACCGAAAGCCGCGACAGCTTGATCAGTTCAATCTCGGCCAGCGCCGGATCGGCCTTGATCTCTTTCAGCGTCACCGCGCGCTTCAACTTGCGCACCGGCTTGACCTTCACCGCAGCCCATTTGCCCGTCTCGTCAGTCGGATCGGGGATGCCCGCCTTGCTGATTACCGCAATGCCGACGATCTCCAGCCCGATGTTGGAGTGATAGAAAAACGCCTCGTCGCCCTCGCGCATCGCGATCAGATTGTTGCGGGCCCGATAGTTGCGCACCCCGTCCCAGGTGCCCTCGCCCTGCGCGATCAGATCATCCCAGCCATACGCGTCAGGTTCCGACTTCATTAGCCAGCAGGATTTGATTTTGGTCATG
>JAYVKX010000188.1:0-5021 GCA_043768005.1 Novosphingobium sp.
GGCGGCGCGGATCGGCGGGACGCGGCTGATTGACAATATTCCGCTAGGATAAAGCTATGAGCGAGCTGGCACAGCGCAGGATTGCAGCGGTACGGCACCATATGGCGCTGGAGATCACCCATGATTGGGACGCGGTGATCGCAACCTTCGCGCATCCCCGCTACGAGCTACACGGCCCCGGTGCGGTCTTCGATGGCGAGCTGGAAGTGCGCCATTATTTCACCGCATCGCGCATTCCCTTCCCCGATCAGGGCAATGAAATAATCGCGATTGCCGCTTCGGCCGATACGGTGCTGGTTGAATTCTGGCTGACCGGAACGCATCTTGGACCGCTTTCGCTGGGCAGACGAACCATCGCCCCCACCGGGCGAAGCTTCCGCATACGCATGGCCGCCAGTTTCGAATTTGCCCCGAACAGCGAGTTGATCATCTGCGAGCGGCCCTATTACGATCAATCCGCCGTGCTGAAGGCACTGGTCCTGCAAGAGAGCTAGCACCAGCTGGAGCGGGTAGCGGGAATCGAACCCGCCTAGCTAGCTTGGAAGGCTAGTGCATTACCACTATGCTATACCCGCAGCGCTGGTGCTGCGCGCCCTATGCGGCAGCTCGCGCGGCGGGTCAATTGCCTCGCTTTTTACGTGGTTATTTATAGCTTTACCTTCCGTCCGGCATAGCTCAGCCTCTGCTCGCCGTATCCAAACGGCGAATGGAGGGGATTATGAAGAGCATCAACAGCCTTCTGGCGGAGGCACTGGGAACATTTTGGCTGGTATTCGGCGGCTGCGGCAGCGCGGTGCTGGCGGCGGCCTATCCGCAGCTTGGGATCGGCTTTGTCGGCGTGAGCCTGGCCTTTGGCCTGACCGTGCTGACCATGGCCTATGCGGTCGGCCATGTTTCGGGCGGCCATTTCAATCCGGCGGTGACGGTGGGCCTGTGGGCGGGCGGGCGCTTTGCCGCCAAGGACGTGCTGCCCTATATCGTGGCGCAAGTAGCAGGCGCAATCATCGCGGCCTTTACGCTGTATGTAGTGGCCAGCGGCAAGGCGGGCTGGGATCTGGCGGCAACCGGGCTGGCCAGCAACGGCGTTGGCGCGCATTCACCGGGCGGTTATGATCTGACTTCGGGCTTCATCATCGAAGTGCTGCTGACCGGGTTTTTCCTGATCATCATCATGGGCGCAACCCATGGCCGCGCGCCCGCAGGCTTTGCCCCAATCGCGATTGGTCTGGGGCTGACCCTGATCCACCTGATTTCGATTCCGGTGACCAACACCTCGGTCAATCCGGCCCGCAGTACCGGCCCTGCGCTGGTCGAAGGCGGCATCGCGCTGCAGCAGCTGTGGGTGTTCTGGCTGGCCCCGCTGATCGGCGGCGCAGCGGGAGGTTGGTTATACCGGACGGTCATCGCCGGTAACGATTAGGCGCTGGTTTCAGTCGCAGAATTAAAAACGCCCCTTGCACCGCGTGATGCAAGGGGCGTTTTTGTGCCTGCTAGCCTTGCAAGCTTAATGCTTCCTGCCGGCCCAGATATTGCGGTAGGACAGATAGGCCAGGATCGTGGCGAAGAACAGGAAGCCGACCACCGGCCAGCCGGTCTGCTTACGCTTGTCGAGGCTGGGTTCGGCGGTCCAGACCAGGAAGGCCGATACATCCTTGGCCATCTGATCAACCGTGGCCTTGGTCCCATCGGAATAGGTCACCTGGCCTTCCGCGGTCAGCGGGGCCGGCATCGCCAGATTGAGATTGGCGAAATAAGGGTTGTAATACAATCCGTTCGGCGTCTTGGCATCCGGGAACTCTTTGAGCAGAGCAGCAGGCTGCGCGGCATAGCCGGTCAGCAGCGAATGGACATAGGCCGGGCCTTCGTGGCGCGCCTTGGTGATCAGCGACAGATCGGGCGGGCTGCCCTGACCGCCATAGGAGACGGGCGGGAAATGATCGGTGGCAAGACCGGCGTGGCTCGCCACTTCGCCCGAGGTCTGGCTATAGACCGGGATCTGGAAGCCACCGGCAATCGCCTTTACCTCATCGTCATTATAACCCAGCGCCTTCAGATCGCGGAAAGCGACCAGCCGCAGCGAATGGCAGGCCGAGCAGACTTCCTTATAGACCTGGAAGCCGCGCTGAAGCTGCGGCTTGTCAAACCGGCCGAACAGCCCGTCGCTGGCGAGTTTGAGCTCGCCAGGCGCCTTGTGGAACTCATGTTCGACCGAGGCTGCCGGGGGGTCGGTGATATAGCTATAGGCGCCGTTGCCAAACGACCACAGCAGCGCGACCGAAAAGAACAGGCCGGCGAGGATGGAAAAGATGCGGATCATGGGTTTCTCTTTCCGTCTCGCGGGGCTCAGGCCGCAGCCACAGGGGCTGAAGCCGAAGCGGCGGGATTAAGCACGGCCTGATCATCCTGGCCCAGCACCGATTCGGTGATCGAATAGGGCAGCGGATCGGGCCGTTCGATCGAAGACACGATCGGCAGGATCACCAGGAAGTGCATGAAGTAATAGATCGAGGCGATCTGGCTGATCATCACATAGGGTTCTGCCGCAGGCGCGCCGCCGCAATAGCCCAGCACCAGCACGCAAGGGATCAGGCCAAACCAGAAGAACTTCTTGAACACCGGACGGTAGGTGCCCGAGCGGACCGGTGATTTATCCAGCCAGGGCAGGAAGAACCACATCAGGATCGCGCTGAACATGGCGAGCACACCCATCAGCTTGGCCGGGACGAAGAAGAAGTCCGAGGTAAAGGCGCGCAGGATTGCGTAGAACGGCCAGTAATACCATTCGGGAACGATATGCGCCGGTGTGCTCATCGGGTTGGCGGGGATGTAATTATCCGGATGGCCCAGCGCATTTGGGGCAAAGAACACCACCGCGAAATAGAGCATCAGGAACGCCATCACGCCCCAGCCGTCCTTCGCCGTATAATACGGATGGAACGGCACGGTATCGCTCTCGGTCTTTACTTCAACCCCGGTCGGGTTGGACGAGCCCGGGATATGCAGCGCCCAGACATGGAGGATAACCACGCCAAGGATCACGAAGGGCAGTAGGAAATGCAGGCTGAAGAAGCGGTTGAGCGCGGCATTATCAGGCGCGAAACCGCCCAGCAGCCACTGCTGCAACGGCTCACCCACCACGGGTATCGCCGAGAACAGCCCGGTAATCACCTTGGCACCCCAGAAGCTCATCTGACCCCAGGGCAGGACATAGCCCATGAAGCCGGTAGCCATCATCAGCAGGAAGATCACCACGCCCAGCAGCCAGATCATCTCGCGCGGAGCCTTGTAGGAACCAAAGTAAAAGCCGCGGAAAATATGCGTATAGATCACCACGAAAAAGGCCGAAGCCCCGTTCGCGTGGCTATAGCGCATCAGCCAGCCCCAGTTGACATCGCGCATGATGTGCTCGGTCGAATCAAACGCAACCCGCTGATCGGGCGCATAATGCATCGCCAGAACCACGCCGGTGACGATCTGGATCACCAGACAGATCCCCGCGAGGAAGCCGAAGTTCCAGAAATAATTCAAATTGCGCGGTACCGGATAGCCCGCGCCCACCGCATTGAAGACCAGACGCGGAAGCGGCAGCTTCTCGTCCAGCCACTTCATCAGCGGTGCTTGCGGCTTGTATTCTTGGGCCCAGGGGAAGCTCATGTCGTGTAACCTCAGCCGATCTTGACGATAGTATCAGTGGTGAAGGCGTATTCCGGAACCTGCAGGTTCTTAGGCGCGGGGCCCTTGCGGATCCGTGCGGCGGTATCATAGCTGGAGCCGTGGCAAGGGCAGAAATAGCCGCCAAACTCACCCTTTACCTCACCCTCGCCCGCGCCCAGCGGCACACAGCCAAGATGGGTACAGACGCCCATGGTGATCAGCCAGTTCTCTTTGCCTTCCTTGGTCCGCTCCGCCAGCGTCTGCGGATCGCGCAAGGCAGAAATATCGACCTTGCCAGCCGCCGCAATTTCGGCCGGGGTAAGGTTGCGAACGAACACCGGCTGCTTGCGGAACACCGCCTTGATTGCCTGGCCTGGCTGGATCGCGCTGATATCGATCTCGGTCGAGCTTTCGGCCAGCACATCGGCCGAAGGCGCCATCTGGCTAAGCAGTGGAACCAGCGTCGCAGCAGCGCCAACGCCGGCAGCGCTGATCGCGGCAATATTGATGAAATCGCGCCGCCGCACACCCTCATTGCCCGCAAGCCCGCCCGAAGACTGGGCCGAAGACTGTAGTGTGTCGCTGCCCGCATCATGTGACATGGTGAACCGTATCCTGCTTTAGCTGATTGTCGCGCCCTGCGGATTGCAGCGGCAAAAATCGTCTTTCATTTCACTTTTCGGGAAGCCCCTCCCGCCCGATATCCCAGCAGTTACTGGCCGCAGGGGCTACCGACTTGGCGCGCCTGATAGCCGCATGGTCGCGCCATGCCAACAGCCATTTTTACAAGTGCTGTTGCATGAACCGCACTGGCATCAGCCGGGGCCTCTCAGCGCGAAGCCAGCCCGATCAGCGAGATTTGCCGGCCATAATTTTCCTCGCTGCGATGGGTCGCCCGGCGGAAGGAAAAGAACTGGTCCCGGGCAGCATAAGTATCAAGCCCCAGCTGCACCGCCGCGCCCACCCCCGCCGATGAGAGCCGGGCGGCGACATAACCGGACAGATCGAACTGAAAATGCCCCGGTTGCCCAGCCGCAAAAAAGCGCCGGTTGGCCGGGTCCGCACTTGTGAACCGCGCGGCAAAACCGGCGTCCACTTCATAGCTCATTTGCGCGATGCACGGGCCCACTGCGGCCACGATCCGCGATCGCCGGGCCCCCAGCGCTTCCATCGCGGTCAGCGCTGCGTCCGTCACCCCGCCCAGCGCGCCCTTCCATCCCGCATGGGCCGCGCCGATCACCCCCGCCTCATGATCGGCCAGCAGCACCGGCGCGCAATCGGCGGTGACTATCCCCAGCAGCAGCCCCGGCCGATCGGTCACCAAAGCATCGGCATGGGGCCGCTGGGCGTCGGGCCATGGCGCTGTC
>JAYVKX010000189.1:0-2758 GCA_043768005.1 Novosphingobium sp.
GCAGATGGTCGGCGGAGTAACCCCCGGCAAGGGCGGGACCACCCATATCGGCCTGCCCAATTTCAACACCGTGGCCGAGGCCAAGGCGGTGACCGGCGCAACCGCCAGCTGCATCTATGTGCCGCCGCCGTTCGCGGCCGATTCGATCCTTGAGGCGATCGACGCCGGGATGGAGCTGATTGTCTGCATCACGGAAGGGATTCCGGTGCTCGATATGGTCAAGGTCAAGCGCGCGCTGTCGGGCTCCAAGTCGCGGCTGATCGGCCCCAACTGCCCCGGCGTGCTAACGCCGAATGAGTGCAAGATCGGGATCATGCCAGGCTCAATTTTCAAGAAGGGCAGCGTCGGCGTGGTTTCGCGTTCGGGCACGCTGACTTATGAAGCGGTGCACCAGACTACCATGGTCGGCCTTGGCCAGACCACTGCGGTCGGGATCGGCGGCGATCCGGTCAACGGCACCAATTTCATCGATATGCTCGAGCTGTTCCTGGCTGATGACGAAACCAAGTCGATCATCATGATCGGCGAAATCGGCGGATCGGCCGAGGAAGAAGCCGCACAATTCCTTCGCGACGAGGCGGCGCGTGGGCGCAAGAAGCCGATGGTTGGCTTTATCGCAGGACTCACCGCCCCTCCGGGCCGCCGCATGGGCCATGCCGGTGCCATCGTTTCGGGCGGCCAGGGCGGCGCGGAAGACAAGATTGCGGCGATGGAAGCAGCCGGGGTGCGCGTTTCCCTCTCGCCTTCAGAACTGGGAACTACGCTGGACGCGATGCTCAAGGAACTTACCTGAACCTTAGTTTAAACGCTTGGGAACCATAATTGAGGCAAGGCTTCTCTCCTCCTCGGGAATCGCTTTCGCCTACGAAATATTGCTTGGGCAGGCCGGAATTGTCTGGTCGCGAAAAGGTGATTCCGATGGGTAATGCCAATGGGTAACGAGAGCCAAGATTTCATCGCGGAGGATCACCAGCTCGGCCCCAGCTGGCAGCGCGCCAATTGGCCGCTGGTTGGTGGCGGGACCGAAGATGATCTGACCCAGGCGCTTGATCCGCTGGCGATGCAGCTGGCGATCAAGGCCGCCGCCGCCAAGGCCGGCGCGCCGCTGGAACCCCGCGCTGTAGAGGAAGCGGCGGCGGATTCGATCCGCGCGATGATGCTGATCCGCACCTACCGGGTGCGCGGGCACCTTGCCGCCGATCTCGATCCGCTGGGGCTGGCCAAGCAGGATCTTCCGGCCGATCTGGCACCTGAATACCACGGCTTTGTTGGCGCAGCGCAGGACCGCAAGGTATTCCTGGGCGGTACACTGGGGCTGCAATGGGCGACGGTGCGTGAGCTGGTTGATATCCTGCGCGCCAATTACTGCGGCAAGGTTGGCCTAGAATACATGCACATCTCCGATGTGGAAGAGCGCCGCTTTCTGCAGGAGCGGATGGAAGGCGCTGACAAGACCATCGACTTCACGCCCGAGGGCAAGAAGGCGATCCTTTCTGCGGTGATCCGCGGCGAGCAGTATGAGAAATTCCTTGGCCGCAAATATGTCGGCACCAAGCGGTTCGGGCTGGACGGCGGGGAATCGATGATCCCGGCGCTGGAAGGGATCATCAAGAATGGCGGCCAGCTGGGGGTCAAGGAAATCGTTTTGGGCATGGCCCATCGCGGCCGACTGAACGTCCTGGCCAATGTCATGGCCAAGCCATACCGGGTGATCTTCCACGAGTTTTCCGGCGGCTCGGCCAACCCGGAAGACGTCGGCGGATCGGGCGACGTGAAGTATCACCTTGGCACCAGCACCGACCGCGAATTTGACGGGATCAAGGTGCATATGAGCCTGGTTCCCAACCCCAGCCATCTCGAAACGGTTGATCCGGTGGTGCTGGGCAAGGTCCGCGCCAATCAGCAGGTCCGCGACGATATCGGCGATGAAACCGGCAATGGCATCCCCGGCGATCAACCGCGCGGCAAGCATCAGCAGGTTCTGCCCGTGTTGATCCACGGTGATGCCGCCTTTGCCGGGCAAGGCATCGTATGGGAATGCCTAGGTTTTTCAGGCGTGCGCGGATATAATACCGGCGGCTGCATCCACTTCATCATCAACAACCAGATCGGTTTTACCACCAGCCCGCAATTCGCGCGCAGCTCGCCCTATCCGTCCGACGTTGCCAAGGGTGTTCAGGCACCGATCCTCCACATCAATGGCGATGATCCCGAAGCAGTGACTTTCGTGTGCAAGCTGGCGATCGACTATCGCCAGAAATTCGGCCGCGATATCGTGATCGATATGTGGTGCTATCGCCGGTTTGGCCACAATGAAGGCGATGAGCCCAGCTTCACCCAGCCGCTGATGTATGCAAGGATCCGTCAGCACCCCCCGGTAAGCGAAATCTATGCACGCCGTTTGATCGATCAGGGTGTGATCGACAAGGATTGGGCCGCTGAAGATGCGATGCGCTTTGTCGCCGTACTCGAAAGTGAATTTGAAGCCTCAAAGGGCTATAAGGCCAATGAGGCGGATTGGTTTGCCGGGCGTTGGACGGGGCTGAACAAGCCGGCAGATCCTGAAACCGCGCGGCGCAACGTGCCCACCGGGATCGAAGCCAAGCTGTTTGACAGTCTGGGCCGTACCCTGACCACGGTTCCCGAAAGCCTTACCATCCACAAGACGCTGGCCCGGGTGATCGATGCCAAGCGCGAAATGTTCACCAGCGGTGCCGGGCTTGACTGGGCGACGGGTGAGGCGCTCGCCTATGGCAGC
>JAYVKX010000190.1:0-4062 GCA_043768005.1 Novosphingobium sp.
ATCCGCGCGCCCCCGCGCCGCCACAGCGCGGCTGCGCCCACCACCAAGGAGAACGCGGCCAGCACCATGATGGACAGCACACTATTCACGGCCACATTGCTCCTGGCGGTTAACGCACCAGCTTACCTGCCATAGTGATGATATCATCCAGCGGATTGCCGTTATGATTGAAGTCAATCAGCGAGCCCAGCCCGCCAAGCCCGCCCGCAGGCGCTGCTGCTTGCGCAGGCACCCCGCCGAATACCGATCCCAGGATCGAGCCTAGCCCGGCCAATGCGCCGCCGCCTGCACCTTCGCCGCCTGCGCCGGATGCCCGCGCCGAAAAATAACCACCGACCAGCATCGCCAGCAGCGGCAGCATTTTCTTGAGTACTTCGGGATCAATTCCAGTCTGGTCCGCCGCGTGAGCCGCCACCGTCCGGCTGATGTCCTTCGTCCCGAATATCTGGCCGAGCACGTCATTGCCCATGCCGACATTGGTTTGATCGGGGCCAAGCACATTGGCAGCCAATGCGCCGCCGCCCAGCGTACCGAGCATGCCAATCAGGCTGCCCAGGCCGCCTTCCCCGCCGCCTGCCGCATCACTATGCTTTGAAAAACCGCCAAGGATTGCCGGCAACATAGCCTCAGCCCCAGCGGCTGCCATCGCCGGCGGGATGCCAAGCTGCTGCGATACGGCTTCGATGCCGCCACTACGCCGCAGCATGTCCATTACGTCCATGCTCATTTCCTTCAGGGCTGGTTAGGTGCGACCCATTTTTTTGGCCCTAGGTAACACTCTATCGACAGCTTGCCTGTGGTGCTAGATGTTTTCCATCAGGGGAATAAATTCCGTTCCGATTCGCTAATCGGTTCGAATTTCAGGAGAATTAGGTAATGTCGATTTTTAGTTCGATCAAAAATGCAATCTTTGGCCACAAAGCCGAAGCTGCTACCATCCCTGCTGCAACTGCTGCTGATGCCGCCCCTGTAGCAGTCGCAGCGTCTACTGTGGCTGCGGCCGCCGAGGTTGATGTGATCGCCAATCTAACCCAGATGGCGCAAGGCAAAGACCTTAACTGGCACAACTCAATCGTCGATCTGATGAAGCTGCTGGGGATCGATTCCAGTCTCGCCAACCGCAAGGAACTGGCGATGGAGCTGGGTTACACCGGCGCGCTGGATGGCTCTGCCGAAATGAATATCTGGCTTCACAAGGCCACTTTACGGGAACTGGCAGCCAATGGCGGCAAGGTTCCGGCAGAACTGCTTGACTAAGCGGCTCCACAATTGACAGCTGTCATGGCGCCGGAAAGTCTGGCGTCATGACAGTTTTCTCATACAAACGCCGGAAAATGCTGTCCTTCCGAGCGTGCCGGCTGTTGGTGATACCGGACTGGATACCTCAGGCTTGGCCGAAGTCACGCCCGAGGTAACCACAGTTACAGCTGGCCGGGGCAAGTCGGCGGCCATATAAATCCTGGCCCAAAAAGCGCGCGCCAAATCGGAACTGCGTGCGCATTAGTCACCGTCCCGCTCGATGTGCTGGCCGGCAATATCAGCCAGTACATTGAGCAGGCGAAGAATTAGGCAGCTCAGCTCTTGCCGAATAGCCCCTTGGCCATGCCAAGAACGTCGTTCAGCGGATTGCCATCACCATCCCGGTCAAGCATGCCCAGCACGCTTGAAGCTTGCGGGTGATCTTTCAGCATCTGGCTGAATGCCCCGAGCGAGCCTTCGCCGCCGATCTGCTCAACGATCTGATTGAGCATCCCGGTATCCAGCCCGGTCTTGGCTGCAGCGCCTGTGATCGTATCGCCCGGCTCCTGATGCGATTGGCCCAGCGCCGCAATCGCCTTTTCGGCCATCGCGGGATCGATCCCCAGCTTGGTGGCCAGATTGCCGACATCGGCGTGCTGGCTGACCTGACCTAGGATACTGTCGAGAATGCTCATGGGATGCGACTCCTGAAAAAAGGAAGCTACATCATATACTTGCTCTGACGTTCGGCAAAGTTAAATCGCCAGGCGATCCGGCTCCACCCAACACTGCCGCGCAGCTACACAAAACAGCACTTCGCGCGAATAATAGCGCAGCGGCCAATCGCGCGGCGCGATCTCGCTGGCCAGCAACGCATTGACGCGCGCGGCAAGGCCGCCTGCTGGTGCCCCCGTCAGATAGCCCCGCACCCCGCGAATATACAGCTGGGTCAGGGTTTCGTGATAGCCCTGAGTATCGTCATTCACCGCGCCGCACGCGATATTATAGGCGCGGATGATCTGCGGCAAATCACGCTCGGGCAAGATATCGCCCCGCTCGATCAGCAACCACAGGCAGACGGCAAGGTGGGCCTCATGGGTCCATTCATCCTTGGGCAGACTGCGCGCCAGCAGCCCCTCACCCACATGACGGACGGCAGCATCATCGGCAAAATAGCGGATCGTATGGTCGGTCATCGGAAATCCCGGATCATTTTGTGACCCGAAATGTTCCGGGCCAGATCAGGCTGCGGTGGGGGCCGCCTGGCGGACGCCTTCATCAACATGATCGGCGAATTGCGCGAAATTGTCGATGAATTGGCGGACCAGCGTTTGCGCTGTCCGATCATAGTCAGCCGCATCGGCCCAGGCTACGCGCGGATCGAGCAGCGCGGCATCAACCCCCGCCACGGCGACCGGCACATCAAACCCAAAATTGGGATCCTTGCGGAACACGGCGTCATTGAGGCTGCCATCGAGCGCAGCGTTAAGCAGCGCGCGCGTCGCCTTGATCGGCATCCGGCTGATCCCCGGCATGGTAGCCTTGCCACCGGTCCAGCCGGTGTTGACCAGCCAGCACTTGACCGCGCCTTTGGCAATCCGCTCTTTCAGGAGGTTGCCATAGACCGAAGGGTGACGCGGCATGAACGGCGCGCCGAAACAGGTCGAGAACGTCGCTTCCGGCTCGGTCACGCCGATTTCGGTGCCGGCAACCCGCGCAGTGTAGCCCGATAGGAAGTGATACATCGCCTGATCCGGCGTCAGCCGCGCGATCGGGGGCAGTACGCCATAGGCATCGGCGGTCAGCATGATGATGTTTGCCGGAACCGGACCGAGATTGTCCACACTGGCGTTGGGTATGAAATCGATCGGATAGGAACCGCGGCTGTTTTCAGCGAGCGAATTGTCGTCGAAATCAAGCGTACGGGTGACGGGATCGATCACCACATTTTCCAGGATTGTTCCGAAACGCTTGGTGGTGGCAAAGATTTCCGGCTCTGCCTCAGCCGAAAGACGGATCATCTTGGCGTAACAGCCGCCTTCGAAATTGAATACCGCGCTGTCCGACCAGCCATGCTCGTCATCACCGATCAGCGTGCGGCTGGCATCGGCTGAAAGTGTGGTCTTGCCGGTCCCTGACAGGCCGAAAAATACCGCAGTCTTGCCGTCCGAACCGACATTGGCCGAGCAGTGCATCGGCATGACACCTTTGAGCGGCAGCAGATAATTGAGGATACCGAACACGCTCTTCTTCATTTCACCGGCATAAGCAGTGCCGCCGATCAGGATTAGCTTTTCGGTGAAGTTGACTGCAACCACCGTTTCCGAGCGGCAGCCGTGGCGGACCGGATCGGCGCGGAAGCTAGGTAGATCGATGATGGTATACTCTGGGACAAAGCTCTCCAGCTGTGGATCGCTGGGGCGAACCAGCAGCGTCCGGACAAACAGATTATGCCATGCCAGCTCATTGATAACCCGCACCGTGACTCGATGTTCAGGCTGCGAACCACCAAACAGGTCAGCGACGTAAAGCGTCTCCTTGGCGCCCAGCGCGGCGAGGAAATCAGCCTTGAGCGCGGCAAAATGATCTGGTGTCATCGCAGCGTTGGTCGCGCCCCACCAGACGGTATTTTCGGTTTCAGCATCCCGGACAATGAACTTGTCCTTGGCTGACCGCCCGGTGTGCTTGCCAGTCTTAACCACCAGTGGCCCGTCTGCGGCGAGCATACCCTCACCATTACGCAAGGCATGCTCAACCAACGGCGCAGTGCCAAGATTGGCGTGGACTGTCGCCGAAGTGGAGATGCCCTGACGAGCGAGCGGG
>JAYVKX010000191.1:0-2262 GCA_043768005.1 Novosphingobium sp.
CTTGGCGATGGTGGGGAGGAATTCATACAGGTCGGTCGGCCCGGCATAGCCCGCCGGGCGCGGGGTCAGCCCCAGCGCCATGCTGAACGCGCCGATGCCGGAGTTTGGATCGGTATATTCCTCCGAGAAATCGATCGCGGTGGTCATGTCGAGAACCTGGCGCACCGTGGCATCGGCAAAGCCCCCGCCGCTGAGTTCCGGAAGCAATTCTGCGATGGGGCTTGCGGGATCGAGGCGGCCTTGCGCGATCAGCATTTCGGCCAGCGTGCCGACGAAGCTTTTGGTCACCGAAAAGACGATGTGACGGCTGTCTGGTGTGGTCACTCCGAAGTAGCGCTCATAGACCACCGCGCCCCGATGTAGGACAATGATCGCGTCGGTGAAATTTGCGAGCTGCGCCTCGTCCCAGCGCATCGGCTGCGTGGCGCCGATTGGCATGAAGGTCACGCTATCGAGATCATCGCGGTGCGCTAGCGGGAGTATCGAGGGTGCGTCTGGCCCCCGTCCGACCCGCGTGGTGGCCGAAAATTCGCGCATATGGGAAAAGGCAAACCGCGTGGTCGGGAAGCGCATGTGATCCGCCCGCGCCGCCAGCACGCGGTGTTCGGGCAGCGGCGGGAGGCCCCGCATCCAGCCCATGGTGAGCGGGTCGCTGGTTACGGCATCGAGAATTTCACGATCCACGGCCATAAACTCCCTTTTCAGCTCAACCGATTACGGAAATCTTCGTAACCGAACTTGCGGATGCATTCGAGGGTGTCACTCTCGCTGTCCCACAGCCAGATCGAGGGCAGTGGCACGCCGTTGAACGTGGTAGTCTTGACCATCGAATAATGCGCCTGATCGAGGAACGCGAAACGCTGGCCCGGCTCAGTACGGAACGGCAGAACATAGTCACCAATGACATCACCGGCGAGGCAGGATGGTCCGCCCAGCCGCACCGGATCACCGTCTTCCAGCTCATCCAACATCGCCGGGCGATAGGGCGCTTCGATCACATCAGGCATGTGGCAGGTCGCCGAAATATCAGTGATCGCAAGCGGCATCCCGTTCCACTGCATATCGAGGATCGAGCCGACCAGAATGCCCGCATCCAGCGCCACCGCCTCACCCGGTTCGAGATAGATTTCGCAGCCGGTTTCGGCCTTCACGCTCTTAAGAAATTCCACCAGTTCATCGCGCTGGTAATCGCTGCGCGTAATATGATGTCCACCGCCAAAATTGAGCCATTTGAGCTGCGGCAGATAGCGCGCGATACGGGGTTTCACCGCTTCCCAGGTACGCTGAAGCGGCTGGAAATCCTGCTCGCACAGCGTGTGGAAATGGAGACCGTCAACCCCCTCCATCATTTCGTCGGTCAGCTGGTCGATTGGAAAACCGAGCCGCGAATGGGGCGCGCAAGGATCATAGCGCGGCACCTCACCTTCCGCGTGTAATGGATTGATCCGAAGACCAATATCGAACTCCGCACCGTCCACCCTTGCCAGCGCGATCTGTGGCACGAACCGGGCGATCTGGGCCGGGGAGTTGAAGATCACATGGTCCGAAAGTCGGCATATTTCTGGTAAATCCTCGGCTTTGTAAGCGGCGCAATAGGTAGCGATTTCGCCTGCATAAAACTCATCCGCAAGGCGCGCTTCCCACAGGCCCGAGGTGCAAACTCCGTCGAGATATTCGCCCACGACCGGCGCGACTTTCCACATCGAGAAGGCCTTGAGCGCCGCCAGCACCTTGATCCCGGCCCGGTCGCGCACATCGGCCAGCACCGCCAGATTGGCGCGCAGCTTTGCGGCATCGACCACGAAGGCCGGGCTATCGACGCGGGAAAGGTCGAAGCGGGCGAAGGCCCCGGGATCGCCGGCTCTAGTCTCCATTTGGGGTTTCCATCAAAACTCCAGCGGTCCGGCCAGTTCCTTGACCGTCCATGGCAGGCCATGCGCGTTCAGCATATCCATGTAGGGATCGGGATCGAACTGCTCCATGTTGAACACGCCCACACCCTGCCACGCGCCCGTCAGCATCATCGCCGCGCCGATCATCGCGGGAACCCCGGTGGTATAGCTGATCGCCTGATTGCCGGTTTCGGCATAGGCGTCTTCATGGTCGCAGATGTTCGAGATGTAGAAGGTCTTTTCCCCGCTGCCGTCGAGCGCCTGGCCGGTAGCGATATCGCCGATGTTGGTCTTGCCCTTGGTGGTCGAGCCCAATGAAGACGGCTCGGGCAGCACGGCCTTGAGGAACTGCAACGGAATGATCTCGCGG
>JAYVKX010000192.1:0-2012 GCA_043768005.1 Novosphingobium sp.
CCCCGCGGTGGCCGATACGCTGGTCGATCATGTCGATGGCATGACAATCAACGACAAGGGCGAAGTCGAACGCTTTACCGGCATCCTGATCGGCGATGACGGACGGATCGAGCAGGTGCTCCGGCGCGGCGACAAGCGGCCCGGCAAGGTTGACTATGCCATCGACGGCAAAGGTCTGGTCCTCATCCCCGGACTGATCGACGCCCATGCCCACGTCATTTCGCTGGGGTTTGCCGCGCTGACTCTCGATTTGTCGGAAACAAAGTCGCTGGCCGAAGCACAGGCGCGGATTGCCGCCTATGCCGCAGCGCACCCTGACCGGCCGTGGATCATCGGGCGCGGCTGGAATCAGGAAGTCTGGGGGCTCGGCAGATTCCCCACCGCCGCCGAACTCGACAGTGTAGTTTCAGGAAAGCCGGTCTGGCTGCAGCGCGTCGATGGCCATGCCGGATGGGCCAATTCGGCCGCACTGAAGGCGGCAAACGTCACCGTTACAACCAGGGACCCCAACGGTGGGCGGATCGAGCGCGTTGCAGGAACAACCAAACCCGCAGGGGTGCTGGTCGATAATGCAACGGAGCTGGTCGAACGCTTCGTTCCTGCACCGCGTCCCGAAGACCGCGATCTGGCGCTCGCCACCGCGCAGGAACTGCTCGCCCGGCGCGGAGTGACTGCGGTGGCCGACATGGGCACCTCGATCGAGGATTGGCAGGCATTCCGCAGAGCGGGCGATCTTGGCGGACTGCGCGTGCGGATCATGGCCTATGCCTCGGGCGTCGAGGCGATGTCACTGATCGGCGGTCCCGGCCCGACGCCATGGCTTTACGACGAGCGGTTGCGACTAAACGGGGTGAAGCTTTACCTCGACGGCGCGCTGGGCTCGCGCGGGGCGGCGCTCAAGGCACCCTACGCCGACAGTCCCGGCGACACCGGCTTGCGGATAATCAGCGATACGCAGCTGAAAAATCTGATGAGCCGCGCCGCGCTCGATCATTTTCAGGTGGCCGTGCATGCAATCGGCGACGGTGCCAATGCCTCGGTCCTCAATGCGATCGACGAGCTGTCAGTTACCTACACCGGCGACCGGCGGTGGCGGATCGAACATGCCCAGATCGTCGATCCGGCTGACATTCCCCGCTTCGGCAAGCATGGCATCGTCGCCTCGATGCAGCCGGTCCACCAGACTTCCGACCGGACCATGGCCGAAGCGCGACTCGGGCCGACGCGGCTGGCCGGGGCCTATGCGTGGAAATCCATTGCCGCGACCGGGGCTAAACTGGCCTTCGGCTCCGATGCGCCGGTGGAGCTACCCGATCCCTTTGCCGGACTGGCGGCTGCCGCAACCCGCCAGGGTCCCGACGGGCAACCTTTCGGCGGCTGGCAACCGCAGGAAATCGTGGGCCGCGAGGCGGCGCTGGCGGCCTATACCACAGGCGCTGCCTGGGCGGGTTTCGCCGAAGGCCGGTTTGGCCGAATCGCCAAGGGTCAGCGCGCCGACTTTGTGCTGATCGATCGTGACCCGCTGCTGGTGAGCCCGGCCGAATTGCGCGCGACTCGGGTGATGCAAACCTGGCTGGCTGGACAGCTGGTCTATTCGGCAAGTGCCACGCAAGTTTCGAGCGACGGACGCTAACGGCGCGCGTCATCCCGTTAACCTCACAGAAAGGATCAACCATTAGGCGCGGGTTGCGAACGCTTCACCGGAATTTTTTTCATTTTTGGTGGAACGATTCAAGGCACTTGATAGTCTATGGTTGAGCAACTGGCTTCGGAGCATCGCGTGTCACATATCGGACACGGTTGTTCTGTAGAGGGTTTCTACAACGTAGATAGTGGCTTGTGCCAATTCTGAGTTTGCGTTAATTGCAACGGTGATTGAGTCCAAAGGAGAAAACTCGATGAAATTCCGTAACCTGGTCGCTGCTGCCGCAGCGCTCACCCTGACGACCACCCCGGTTCTGGCCGCCGACGTGAGCCGCGCGACTGCGCCGGTGTCGGAAGAAAGCCAGTTT
>JAYVKX010000193.1:0-4181 GCA_043768005.1 Novosphingobium sp.
GGCGGCGCGCTATGCGTCGTCCGGCGGGATCGCAAAACTCTCGCTGGCGGCGACTGGATATTCCAGCCGGACATCGGTTCCGATTTCAGGGCTGCTCACAATCGCGAAGGTGCCGTTCAGCTGTTCGCCAAACCCGTTCATCAGCTGGCGGCCCATGGAATTGCTGTTGCTGCGGCTATTATAGCCAGTTCCGTTGTCGGTGATCGACAAGACCGCGTTCCGGGTTAAATCGACATTGAAGCGCAGAAAAATCGTGCCGTTACGCCGGTTCGGAAAGGCATAGGCATAGGCGTTGGTAATTGCCTCTACCGCAAACAGGATCAGCGGCATGGCACTGTCCAGCGGCACGGCAAAACTGATTGCTTCGCAGGACAGGGCAATCTCGGGGCGATCACGGTGCCACAGCCGGAACTCTGCACAAAGTTCGGCGATCAGCGGGGCAATATCGAGCGTGGCCTGGCTGCCATCATCGTTCTTGTCATAGAGAATCCGGTGGATCAGGGCCAGCGCACCAATTCTGGCCCGGGTTTGGCCCAGCGCCTCGCGCGCGGCGGGATTCTCGATCCGGTTGGCTTGCATGTGGAGCAGGCTGGTCACGATCTGCAGGTTGTTTTTGACCCGGTGGTGTACTTCCAGCGCCAGTGCCTTACGCACCAGCTCACGCCGGTCAACCTCGACCGCAAGTGCATCAAGATCCCGGCTCAATTGGCCAAGCCCGGCGGGCGCACGCTGAAATGATATCTGGTCCGGCTGGTAATCGCCCTTGATGATCCGGGCAGCTTGTTCGCGCAGCTTGGTCACCCAGAAATCCATGAACTAAGCCACCTTGTCGAACAGTTCATCCCCGTCCGGCCCTTCGATCAGCAGGGCAAGAGCCCGCCGGCCACGGGCGAGGCGGCTTTTGACGGTCCCGATCGCGCAGCCGATCACCTCTGCCGCTTCTTCATAGGAGATACCGCTCGCACCGATCAGCAGCAACACTTCGCGCTGCTCTGCGGGTAATTTTTGCAGTGCTTTGGCCACATCGGAAACATGGATGGCATCCTGCTGGGCCGGGGCTTCCACCAGTACGCGTTCGGCGATTTCGGGATCCCAGCTGGTCATCCGCTTGTCCTTGCGGATCGAGGTGTAGAACTGATTGCGCAGGATCATGAACATCCACGCGCGAAAATTGGTGCCAGGAGTATAGCTGGCCCGTGCCGCCCAGGCGCGCATCATGGCATCCTGGGCCAGATCATCCGCCATATTCCGCCAGCCGCACAATCCCCGTGCGAACGAACGCAGCGATGGAATAATCGCCACCAGCTGATCCCGGAAGATCTGGTCTGCAGCCAGCGTTTCGGGAGAAACCTCGCTCATTATGAAGAACTTGGCTGGGCTGCCGCGAGCTTTGCATCGATATTTTCAAGCAGCCGCAGGAATTCATCCGGGACGCCTTCGTTTTCAACGGCCTGATGCAACTGCTGCAGGGCCGCCGAAACTGGATCGAAAGCATTGGCGATACTGGGCACGCGGCGGACCTTGGTGGGTAGGTTTTTGGCCATGTAATCCTGCTAGAATAGGCTTGATTGCAAAGGACAACTCGCGGTGTCCGGAAATGTTTCATCAGCGCGGAACTTTTTTGCGTGCAGCTGGTTTTTCTGTTTCCTGCCAAGGAGAGCACATGTCACTGAAAGCTGAACTGGGACCACAACTCCCTTATCTTCGCCGGTATGCGCGCGCGCTGACCGGATCGCAAACTATGGGTGATGCCGCCGTTCGCGAGGTGCTGGAAGCTTTGCTGGCTGCGCCCGATGAATTTTCTGACACGCGGCCGCCCCGGCAGGAACTTTACCGCGTATTCCACCGGTTGTGGCAGGGGATTGCCAGCGTCGGCCCCAATGATGGCATGATCGCCAGTCTTTCAATGCACACCCGCCAAGCACTGCTGCTGACCACGATCGAGGATTTCAGCATCACCCAGACCGCCGATATTCTGGGCAGCTCCGTGGCCGAAGTCACCGCAGAAATCGAAGCAGCGCGCACAGCGATTGCCAGCAGCCTGCAATCCAATGTCATGATTATCGAAGATGAAACGATCATCGCGCTGCATATCAAATCGATCGTCGAAGATCTGGGCCATGATATTGCCGGGATCGCCCGGACCCACACCGAAGCGATTGCGCTGGCAGGCCGGACCAATCCCGAACTGATCCTGGCCGATATCAGCCTGGCCGATGGCTCGAGCGGGATCGATGCGGTAAAGGACATTCTGGAAGAGCTGGATGTGCCGGTAATTTTCATCACCGCCTTTCCCGAGCGGCTGCTGACCGGTGAGCGGCCCGAGCCGACCTATCTTATCACCAAACCGTTCAGCCCTGAAACCGTGGCAGCGACAATTGGGCAGGCATTGCTGTTCCACCGCGAACAGGCGACCGCCGCCGCTTAGCTTCAGTCCCGTTCACAACCACACTTGCCCAAACCCAGCATCAGTCACCAAGGCCGTGGCCCGTGCTTTGCCTGGTGCTGCCACCATTGTTGCCATCATCGCCTTGCCACCAATAGGGTGCGCGGATGCGATTTCCCGTCTCGACCTCGTTCATGGTCAGCGGATCATACAGCCGCCCGCCCAGCATCACCCGGTGGATCTTGTCAGTGTTGCGGATATCCGCCGTTGGATCGGCATCAAGGATCACCAGATCGGCCAGCTTGCCCGTTTCGAGCGAGCCGAGATCCTTGGCATAGCCGAGCGAGGTCGCCGGCATGATCGTTGCTGCGCGCAGTGCCTCGATCGGGCTCCACCCGCCGCGGGCAAAGCTCCACATTTCCCAATGCGCACCAAGCCCGGCCTGCTGGCCATGCGCACCGATTGAAACCTGAACCCCCCGATCGGCCAGCTTTTTCGCCTCGCGGGCGCTGTCGCCGTCAACGAAATCTTCCTCGGCGGCCATGGAGCGGCGGACATTGTCTGCTTCGAGCAGCGCCGGCGGTTCGTGACGCATCAGGATCGGATGCTTCCACACCTCCATATGCTGCCGCCAATAGGGATCACCGGCCGGGCCGCCATAGGTAACCACCAGCGTCGGGGTGTAATTGGTCTTGGACTGCGACCACAGGCTGACCACATCTTCATAGAAATGTTCCGCCGGGACATTATGCTCGACCGTCGCATTGCCATCTTGCACCAGCGACATATCCATCGTGAACAACGAGCCGCCCTCGGGCACGACTTCCATGTTTTCCGCCTGCGCCGCTGCAACAACCATCTGGCGCTGTTCGCGCCGGGGCTGGTTGTAGTTTTTCACGCTGCGGGCCCCTTGCGCTTTCAGCCGCCGGACACTGGCCAGCGCATCGTCATAGCTGGTGATCTCTGCATAAACGTCAGGCGACTTGGCCCCATAGATGATCTCGCCGGTCGAGAAGATGCGCGGCGAAAGGATTTTTCCGGCCTGTTGCAGCTCAGCCGCTACGAAAATTTCGGCGGCGCGGGCCGAAGGATCATGGATAGTGGTGGTGCCCAGCGCCAGATTGGCGATGGCAATCCAGTTTTGCTGCGGCACCAGCCCGTACTCACCCTGCGCGCCGTGGGCATGGGCATCGATAAAGCCGGGGACGATTGTCTTGCCGGTAAGATCGATAATTTTGGCCCCCGCCGGGACGGTCATCGCATCAGCGCGGCCAATCGCGACAATCCGGTCACCCCGGATCACGATCACGCCATTGTCGATGATCCCGCCGTCCTTGTCCGCCATGGTCACGATCCGTGCGCCCTTCAGTACGATTGTGCCAGTTGGTTTGTCCGCGGCCAGATCCATCGATAGCGATACGCCGCTGGTGGGCGGCGCAAACTTCGGCGCTGTTTCATCGGTCGGCGCATTGTCGAACAGTGCATCGGTGCGGACGGAAAAAATCGTCGGCCCAAGGCTCCAGTGCAGGCTTGATCCATCGCCCGACCAGTTGATGAAATTGGCCCCATTTTTGCTGACCTGCGTTGCGGGCAGGGGTCCGCCTTTTTTGTCCACCTCGACATTCTGGGTGCCCGGCATCATCGGCATGACAAAGGCCTGATAATTCTGGCGGAAGGCCACGAACCGGCTGTCGGGCGAGATGACATATTCGTTGACCAGATCGCCGGTCGCATGGATCCGCTGATCGCGGCCATTCAGATCGCTGCTGATCAGCTGGCGCTTGCCGTCCTTGCT
>JAYVKX010000194.1:0-7313 GCA_043768005.1 Novosphingobium sp.
CGGCGCTATGTTGTGGAAGAGATGAGCTGGCAGGCCATGCTTGCGCCGCTGTCTGATTTGCTGGCGCGGCCCGGCAGTGCCGACCGCCATGCCGCCTGAAGCTACCACTAGCGTTTGGCGGGCGGCCTTGCTGCGGCTGGGTGCGGCCTGGCTGGGGCTGGTGGTTCTATTTGCCTCCGATTGGCTGGCGATGGCCGACCAGTGGTGGAATTCATCGACCTATAATCACATTCTGCTGATCGCGCCGATCGTTGGCTGGCTGGTCTGGCTGCGGGTGCCGCAGCTGAAAAGGCTCGCCCCGTCAATCTGGTGGCCGGGGCTGATCGTCGCAGTGCTGGCTTGTTTCATTTGGGTGCTGGGCGCGTTTGCCGGGTTCAACCTGCTGCGTCAGATCGGCGCGGCGGCGCTGCTGCCTGCATCAACCATGCTGCTGCTGGGGCCAAGGGTATGTGCGGGACTGATTTTCCCTTTGAGCTATATGGCTTTCCTCGTCCCCTTTGGGGATGAGCTGATCCCGCCGCTACAGACGATCACCGCAAAATTGACCATTGCCCTCACGCAGCTCAGCGGCATTCCAGCACAGGTCAACGGGGTGTTCATCGATACACCGGCCGGGTTGTTCGAAGTGGCAGAGGCCTGCTCGGGCGTGAAATTCCTGATCGCGATGATCGCGTTGGGGGCGCTGGTTGCCAATGTCTGCTTCGTCAGCTGGAAACGGCGCGCCGCCTTCATGGCGCTGGCCATCACCGCGCCGATTCTGGCCAACGGGATCCGTGCCTGGGGAACGATCTATGTCGCCCAATCACTGGGCGCGGCCTATGCCGGGGGGGTCGATCATATCATCTATGGCTGGATTTTCTTCGCGCTGGTGATCGCGCTGGTGCTCGCGCTGTCATGGCGGTTCTTTGATCGGGAAACCGAAGCTCCGATGATCGATGCCGCGGACCTTGCCGCCTCGCCGCTGCTCTTGCGGTTAGAACGGGCAAGGATGAACTGGATCGCCGGGCTGGCCGGACTACTGGCACTGGTTGCCTTCGGGCAGGGCTGGGCGCGAGCTGCAGACAGGCAGGCAGCCGCTGTCCCGCAACAGATCGCGTTGCCGCAAGTGCCCGGCTGGCACCGGATTGATTACCGGCCCAAGGTCTGGTGGGAGCCGCGCGCGAGCGGCGCGAACCACCGTCTGCTTGGCCGCTATGAAGATGGCGGCGGGCGTAAAGTCGATGTGTTTTACGCGCTCTATTCAGCGCAGGATGAAGGGCGCGAGGCTGGCGGCTTTGGCGAGGGCGCATTGCGCCCCGAAAGTCTGTGGGCATGGAGTGCAGCTGGCCCCGAAGTCCCCCATGCCAAGTCCGATCGCCTGATCGCCGCCGGGCGAACCGAGCGCTTGGCTGAAACCTATTACCGCACCGGACCTTTGCTGACTGGCAGCAACATCAGGCTCAAGCTTGCCAATATCGAGGATCGGCTGTGGCTGCGCCCGCGCCCGACGATGCTGCTGATTCTCTCAGCTGAGGAAACCAAGGCGGCAACGCCCGAAGCCAGCCTGACCACCTTTCGCCATGCCATCGGCCCGCTTGATGCGTGGATGGACCGCATGGCCGCCATTCGCTAACGAGCGAACCATGTGCGGAATTGCCGGAATATTTCACCTTGCCACGCCAAAGCCCGTTGATCCCTTGCGGGTTGAACGGATGTGCGATGCGATGGTGCATCGAGGGCCGGATGGCGCAGGGGTGTGGACCGCACCCGGCGTAGGGCTGGGTCATCGCCGCCTGTCGATCATCGATGTCGCCGGATCACCGCAGCCCATGCCCTCAGCCGATGGGCGGGCGATGCTGGTCTTCAATGGCGAGATCTATAATTACCGCGAACTGCGTGAGGAATTGCGCGCCACCGGGGCGATTTTCCACACCGATGGCGATAGTGAAGTGATCCTGGCCGCCTGGCAGCGCTGGGGGGCGGATTGCCTGCCCAGGCTCCACGGAATGTTCGCCTTTGCGATCTATGATCTGGAACAGCGCACGCTGTTTCTCGCGCGGGACCGGCTGGGGGTAAAGCCGCTGTTTCATGCCCGGCTCAGCGATGGCAGCATCGCCTTTGCCTCGGAACTGAAGGGGCTGCTGGCGCATCCGATGCTGCGCCGCGAGGTCGATCCGCTGGCGATCGAGGATTACCTTGCCTGGGGTTATGTTCCCGATCACCGCTCGATCCTGGCAGGGGTGAGCAAGCTTGCCGCCGGGCATTCGCTGCTGCTGCGCCACGATGCCCCGCTGCCCGCCACGGTGCAGTGGTGGAATGTAAGCTTTGCCCAGCGCCGCAAGGGCAATACCGCTGATCTTGAGGCAGAGCTGCTCCATCTTCTGCGCCAGGCGGTAACTTCGCGGATGGTGGCCGATGTGCCGCTGGGAGCGTTTCTTTCAGGTGGGGTCGATAGTTCCAGCGTGGTTGCGCTGATGGCGGAAAATAGCCGCGATCCGGTCAAAACCTGCAGCATCGGGTTCGATGTCGCTGCACTGGATGAAACCAGATATGCCGCTCAGGTTGCCGCGCTGTTCGGCACCGATCACCAGAGCCGCCGCGTTTCTCCTGATGATTTCGAGGCGGTGGATCAGCTCGCCGCGATGTTCGATGAACCCTTCGCCGATGCCTCGGCGCTCCCCACCTGGCGGGTCTGCCAGCTGGCGCGTGAAAGCGTGACCGTGGCCTTGTCGGGCGACGGCGCGGACGAGGCTTTTGCCGGATACCGCCGTCATCTGTTTCAGCACGGCGAAGACCGGATGCGCGCGCTGCTGCCGCAATCGGTGCGCGGGCCGCTGTTCGGCTCGCTTGGCCGGGCCTATCCCAAGGCGGATTGGGCACCCCGGCCGCTGCGGGCCAAAACGACGCTGCTCTCGCTCGGTTCCAGCGGAGAGGATGGCTATGCTAGCGCGCTGTCGGTGGTTCCGCCGGAACTGCGCGATACGCTGTATTCGCCAGACTTCCTGCGCTTGCGCGGGGATTACCGGGCTGAGCAGCCGTTTACCGAAATGATGCGTCAGGCACCCGCCCGTTCGGGGATTGACCGGGCGCAATATGCCGATCTCAAATTCTGGCTGCCCGGTGATATTCTGACCAAAGTGGACCGCGCCAGCATGGCCGTCAGCCTTGAAGCGCGCGAGCCGCTGCTCGATCACCGACTGGTCGAATTTGCCGCTGCCTTGCCCGAAAAGCTGCGTCTGCGCCGGGGCGAGGGCAAGTGGCTGCTCAAAAAAACTATGCGGCGCTATCTGCCCGACGATATTCTCTACCGGCAAAAGCAGGGCTTCGTCACCCCGATCGCGCAGTGGTTTCGCGGGCCTTTGGCAGATGCCGCGCGCGGGATCGGCACCAGCGCGGCCTTGGCGCGGACCGGCTGGTTCGATGGACCCCGGCTGACCGCGCTGGCCGAGGCCCATATTTCAGGGCGCGCCGATCATTCGCGGCTATTGTGGCAGCTGTTGATGCTGGACCGATCACTTGCCCAACTGGGGATCACTCGCTGACGTTGCTTGACCGGGGCACCGCTTAGGTTAGCCTGTCCTTTGAGGTATCTGAATAGATGCCATTGGGGAGGAATTCATGGGGGCGCAGGCCGAATCTGCGGGGCGGTTCAGCAAACTCCGCCCTGTTTTGGTGATCGCGATACTGGCGCTGGCTGTCTATTTCGGCGGTAAGGCGATGGGCTGGTGGGCCGCCGCCAAGGACAATCAGCTGCAGCTGTTCGGCAATGTCGAAATCCGCGAAGTCCAATTGGGCTTTCGTGGCGGGGGGCGGATAGAACGGATTCTGGTTGATGAGGGCGACCGGGTGGTTCCCGGCCAGATCCTTGCCCTGCTGGATACGCGGCCGTTGCAGGATCGGCTGGCCAACGCCGATGCGCGTCTGGCCGCAGCATCGGCCACCGTAGCGCGCGATGATGCGGGCAGCCGTCCACAGCAGATCAATGCTGCCGAAGCTGCCGTTGCCGATACTGAGGCTGCGCTTGGCGAAAGCCGCCGGCTCCACCAGCGCCGTCAGGCCCTGCTCGACAAAGGCTTTATCAGCCGCGCTGATTTCCAGACCAGTGAGGCAGGGGTTGCTGCGGCACAGGCGCGGCTAGCCTCGGCGCAGGCGGCGCTATCATTAGCGCGTGAGGGTGCGCGCGTGGAAGATCGCGAAGTTACTCAGGCTGGCCGCGATGCTGTGCTGGCCGAACGTCGCGCAGTGCAAACCGATCTATCCGATACGCAGCTGCGCGCGCCGGAACCGGGCCAGGTGCTGACCCGCGCCCGTGAAGCAGGCGCGATCGTGCAGCAGGGCGAAACCGTGCTGACCCTGGCGCTAACCCAGCCGGTGCGCGTACGCGCCTATGTGGCCGAACCCGATCTGCCCCGGGTCCACCCCGGCATGACGGTGACGGTAAAGGTGGATGGCAGCGATAAAAGCTGGCCGGCCACGATCGGCTTCATCTCGTCTGTCGCGGAATTCACCCCCAAAACGGTCCAGACCGAACAATTGCGCACCGATCTGGTGTACCGTTTGCGTTTGACCGTGAGTGATCCGAAGGGCGAGCTGAGGCAAGGCCAGCCGGTGACGGTGATCGTCCCGCGCGACACCGAAAAGCGCTGAGCGGGCAGGTGACGCAAGCGCCGCTTATCCGGCTGGCCAATGTCTCAAAGCGGTTTGCCGGGGCCGGGCGCGGTGCGCCGGATGTTCAGGCGCTGACGGATGTCTCGTTCACGCTGGTGCCGGGTAAGCTGCTCGGGCTGGTCGGGCCGGATGCGGGTGGCAAGACCACGCTGCTGCGAATCCTGGCTGGTCTGGTTGAGGCTGACAGCGGCGAGATTGAGGTACTGGACCAGCCGGTGGCCGCGCTCGACCGCGCGCTGATCGGCTATATGCCGCAGGGCGGCGCGCTGTATGGCGAACTTTCGGTACGGCAGAACCTTGAACTATACGCGCGGCTGCGCGGGGTGGAGCCGACCGAGAATCCCGATCGGATGGAGCAGCTTTACCGGCTGACCGGGCTGAATGCGTTTCGCGAACGCGCCGTCGGGCGGCTTTCTGGTGGTATGCGGCAAAAGCTGGCGATGGCCTGCGCGGTGGTCGCCGCGCCGCCGCTGATGCTGCTGGATGAGCCTTCGGTGGGCGTGGATCCGGTATCGCGTCGCGAAATCTGGCAGCTGGCGCATGAGCTGGCCGGACCCGAATCCAGCATTATCTGGACCACCAGCATCCTCGAAGATGCCGAACGCTGTGACGAGGTGCTGCTGATCCACGAGGGTCAGCTGCGCTATACCGGATCGCCCGAAGGACTGGCGCAGCGCGCCGATGGCCGGATCTTCTCGCGGCCACTGGCGGTCAGCGGACGCCGCGCGGCCTTGCAGGCGCTACTTGAACGGCCCGATGTGGTCACCGCCGGGATCGCGGGCGAACGGCTGCGGGCAGTGCTGAGGCCGGGTGCGGTCAGCCCGGGTTCGGACTGGCAACCCGAGGAAGCCCGGGCAGAGGATGGCTTTGCGATCACTTTGGACGATGGCGCGATCCTGCCGGAAAGCGCTGTCGCTGCAGCGTTTCCACTGCGCGAACAAGGCGATGGCACTGCACCGGTGATTACCGCGATCGGCCTGACCAAGCGTTATGGTGATTTCACTGCCGCGCATGATGTTTCCTTTACCGTCCACCCAGGCGAAATCGTCGGGCTGCTCGGCCCCAATGGGGCAGGTAAATCAACCACCTTCCGGATGCTGTGCGGATTGATCGCGGTCAGCGATGGACGCGGGATCGTGGCGGGGCGCGATCTGCTTACAGCGCGGGCGCAGGCGCGGCAGGCAATGGGCTATATGCCGCAGAAGTTCTCGCTCTATGGCGATCTGACGGTGGCCGCCAATTTGCGCTTCGTCGCCGGATCCTATGGGCTGGGCGGGGGCGAGGCGAAGGCTGCGATCGAACGGGTGCTGGCCGCGCTGACGTTGGAAGATTACTGGACCCGCGCCGCTGGATTGTTGCCGCTGGGGATCAAACAGCGGCTCGCGCTGGCAGCAGCCGTGCTGCACACCCCGCCGGTGCTGTTTCTGGACGAGCCGACCTCGGGCGTGGATCCGCTGATCCGCCGAGAATTCTGGCACCATATCAACGCGATCGCGGCGCGCGGCACGGCGGTTCTGGTGACAACGCATTTCATGGACGAGGCTGAAAACTGTGATCGGCTGGTGCTCATCAACCAGTCCGAAGCAATCGCCCAAGGCACTCCCGCCGCGCTTAAGCGCGATGCGATCCGGGGCCGGGTCGCCGCAACACTGGAAGAGGCCTTCATCGCGCTGATCGAAGCCCAGCGCGAAATGGCGCAAGCGGCATGAGCTGGCTTGGCAACAGCGCCCGCTGGCAACGCGGCCTTGCGATCCGGTCCAAGGAATGGGCGCAGGTGTGGCGTGATCCATCCACCTTCGGGCTGGTGGTGCTGATGCCGCTGATCCTGATGTTCCTGTTTGGCAGCGCTGTTTCGCTTGATGTACATGGCACCCGCACCGGAGTGCTCGATCAGGATCACACCCGTGCCAGCCGCGAACTGATCGCCAATCTATCGCGCAATTCCTATTTCAGCATCACCGAAGCGCAAGGGCTGCCGCCGCTGCAGGAGGCCCTGCGCAGCGGTGAATTGCGCGGGATCGTGGTGATTCCCGATGGGTTTGAGGCGGGACTTGCGCGGCTGCGACCGATCGATATCCAGCTGATAACCGATGGCTCGCAGGTCAACACCGCCACTTTCCTGACCGCACATCTGCGCGGTGCGCTGAAAGGCTGGGTTGAGGGGGAGGCGGCAGAATTGGATATTCCGGTGGAGCCGGTGATCGTGCCGCTGCCGCGCTATAGCTACAATCCGGGGCTGGAGAGCCGCTATATGCTGGTGCCCGGCGCGATCGGGATTGTCATGGCGATGATCGGCAGCCTGCTGACCGCGCTGATCATGGCGCGCGAGTATGAGCGCGGCACGATGGAAGGCTTGCTGGCTACGCCGATCTCGATCCCGTCGCTGGTGATCAACAAGCTGATCCCCTATTTCATCCTTGGCCTCGCCTCGACCGGGATTTGCGTGGCGGTGGCGGTGTTCGGTTATGGCTTGCCATTCCGCGGCTCGATCTTTGCGCTGCTGCTGATAGCCTCTTCATTCCTGACTGCGGTGCTGGGGCAGGGGCTGCTGATTTCGGCGGCGACCAAGAACCAGTTCGTTTCCACTCAGTTTGCGCTGCTTTCAGGTTTCCTGCCCTCGCTGCTGCTATCGGGCTTCCTGTTCGAAATTGATTCGATGCCCCGCG
>JAYVKX010000195.1:0-4882 GCA_043768005.1 Novosphingobium sp.
GGCCGGCGCGCCAAGGCCCGGCTGCGGCTAGGAATTCCGGGCAGACTGGTGCTGCTGGATGGCTATAGCTCGTGTCTGCTTGATGATCTTTCGCAAAGCGGGGCCTGCCTGACCATCCACCCGCCGCCGACCGCAGGAAACCAGGGTATTCTCCAATGCGTCCAGCTTGATGTATTTTGCACAATCATCTGGGCAGGCGGCGGGCGGTGCGGGGTGCGCTTCGCAGATCAGCTGGACGTACAGACCCTGCTGACGATGCGTAGCTTTGTCGACAATTTTGCCTCGCACGAACGAGCCGAACACGAAAACCGGGCGCGGGACTGGGTTTCGGGCAAGGTGAGGATTCTTTAGCGAACCAGCCATTTTTATCATTTCAACGCGGCAGTTCGCTTGTCCCCATCAGTGCCTCGTCCACCGCCCGGGCAGCTTGTCGGCCTTCGCGAATGGCCCAGACCACCAGGCTCTGTCCGCGGCGCATGTCACCGCAGGCGAAAATCTGCGGATCGCTGGTGCGATAGCTGAAAGTGTCGGCGAAGACATTGCCGCGCGCATCAAGCTCGACCCCGGCCTGATCGAGCAGGCCCTGCTTGCGCGGGCCGGTAAAGCCCATCGCCAGCAGGATCAGATCGGCCTGCAAGGTGAAGTTGCTGCCCGCGATTTCCTGCATCTGCCCGCCGACCCATTCAACCCGGGTACATTCGAGGCCGGTCACGTCCCCGGTAACGCCATCGCCGCCGACAACGCGCTTGGTCAGGATCGCCCAATCGCGGTCCACCCCTTCTTCATGGCTGGATGAGGTGCGCAGCTTCAGCGGCCAATCGGGCCAGGTCAGCGCCTTGTCCTCTTTCTCAGGCGGCTTGGGCATGATTTCGATCTGGGTGACGCTAGCTGCGCCCTGGCGGTTCGATGTGCCGACACAGTCCGATCCGGTATCGCCGCCGCCGATCACGATCACATGCTTGCCGGTTGCGGTGAGCGAGCCGCGCGGCGCGGCGCGCAATTCATCATCGCCCGCATTGCGTTTGTTCTGCTGGGTCAGAAACTCCATCGCCATGCGCACGCCGGGCAGTTCTGCACCGGGGATGGCCAGCCCGCGCGGCTCTTCCGAGCCACCAGACAGCACGATCGCATCGAAGTTTTCCCTCAGCGATCCAACCGATATGGTTACACCAACTTCCATAGACGTGCGAAATTGGACACCCTCGGCTTCCATCTGCACCGCGCGGCGGTTGATCAGATGCTTTTCCATCTTGAAGTCGGGAATGCCATAGCGCAGCAACCCGCCGACCCGGTCACTCTTCTCGAACACAGTCACCGAATGGCCGGCGCGGGCGAGCTGCTGAGCCGCGGCCAACCCCGCCGGGCCAGAGCCGATCACCGCCACGGTCTTGCCGGTGCGGCAGGCGGGCACCTGCGGCTCGATCCAGCCTTCGTTCCACCCGCGATCGACAATCGCACATTCGATTGATTTGATCGTAACCGGCTGATCGGCGATGTTCAGCGTACAGCTGGCCTCGCACGGGGCAGGGCAGATCCGGCCGGTGAACTCGGGAAAATTATTGGTCGAATGCAGCACTTCCAGTGCATTTTTCCAGTCACCCTCATAAACCAGATGGTTCCAGTCCGGGATAAGGTTGTTCACCGGACAGCCGTTGTGACAATAGGGGATGCCGCAATTCATGCAGCGCGAGGCCTGCGCGCGCAGCACAGGCTCAGCATGCGGAATGGCGAATTCCTTGTAATGCTTCAGCCGTGCCTTGGGATCGCCATAGCTGCGATCCTGGCGGTCCAGTTCGAGAAAGCCGGTTTCCTTGCCCATCTGACTTACTCCGCCGCCACTGATGCGGCATCGCGCCGCTCGGCTTCAAGTTGCTTCAATGCCGCGGCATAATCGCGCGGCATTACCTTGATGAATTTGAGCAAGCTATTGCCCCAATCATCCAGCAGGGCGCGGGCGCGCTTGCTGCCAGTGTGGAGGTGGTGGCGTTCAAGCAGGATCCGCAGCCGCTCTGCATCGTGGCGCAGCATATCGCCCATGCCGGTGTCATAGGCGCTGACGCTGCGCTGCTGCGGCCGTCCTGTACCCTCTTCCTCATCACGCTCGGGAGAAATGCTCAGCAAATCAACCATCGCGCCATTGCACAGCTGGATAAAATTACCCTCCGGATCATAGACATAAGCGATCCCGCCCGACATTCCTGCGGCAAAATTGCGCCCGGTCTTGCCGAGCACTGCAACCACGCCCCCGGTCATATATTCGCAGCCGTGATCGCCGGTCCCTTCGACCACTGCGACCGCGCCCGAATTGCGCACTGCAAAGCGTTCCCCGGCAACGCCATTGAAATAGGCTTCCCCGGCGATCGCACCATACAGCACGGTGTTGCCAACGATGATGTTCGCACCTGCCTCGCGGTCCACATGGGCGGGCTGCCGAACGATCACCCGTCCGCCCGAAAGCCCCTTGCCGACATAGTCATTGGCATCGCCGGTGAGGTCGAGCGTCACCCCGTGGGCCAGGAACGCGGCGAAGCTTTGCCCGGCAACCCCGGTCAGGCTGATGTTGATCGTGTTATCGGGGAGGCCGGCGTGGCCATACCGCCTCGCCACTTCGCCCGATAGCATTGCGCCCACCGTGCGGTTGACGTTGATCACGCGGGCTTCGATCCGCACCGCCTCGCGCCGATCCAGCGAATCGCCCGATGCTGCGATCAGATCCTGATCCAGCGCGGCTTCAAGGCCGTGATCCTGCGTGCCGGTCCAGCCCAGCGAGGGACTATCCCCCAGCGGAACCTGATGGAGCAGGCGGGACAAGTCCACGCCGCCCGCCTTCCAGTGGGTGATCGCCTGCTTCATATCCAGCCGATCGACCCGCCCGGTCATCTCGGCCAGGGTACGGAACCCCATATCGGCCATGATGGCGCGCAGTTCCTCGGCCACGAAGAAGAAGTAGTTGATCACATGTTCCGGCTGGCCGGTGAAGCGCGCCCGCAGCACCGGGTCTTGCGTCGCAACGCCGACCGGGCAGGTGTTGAGATGGCATTTGCGCATCATGATGCACCCGGCCGCAATCAATGGCGCGGTGGCAAAGCCAAACTCATCGGCGCCCAGCAGCGCGCCGATTGCGACATCGCGGCCAGTGCGCAGACCCCCATCGACCTGCACCGCGATCCGGCTGCGCAGATTGTTGAGCAGCAGCGTCTGCTGGGTCTCGGCCAGACCAATTTCCCACGGGCTGCCCGCATGGGTGAGCGAGGTTAGCGGGGAGGCGCCCGTGCCGCCCTCATAGCCCGAGATGGTGACATGATCGGCCCGCGCCTTGGAAACGCCTGCCGCCACGGTGCCAACACCCACTTCCGAAACCAGCTTGACTGAAATCCGCGCACCCGAATTGACGTTCTTGAGATCGTGGATCAGCTGGGCAAGGTCTTCGATCGAATAGATATCATGATGCGGCGGGGGCGAGATCAGCCCGACCCCGGGGGTGGAGTGGCGCACTGCGGCGATATGCTTGTCCACCTTGTGGCCGGGCAGCTGGCCGCCCTCGCCGGGCTTGGCCCCTTGCGCCATCTTGATTTGGATATCATCGGCGTTGACCAGATATTCGGTGGTCACGCCAAAGCGGCCAGAGGCGACCTGCTTGATCGCTGAGCGCATCGAATCGCCATTGGCCAGCGGCTTGAACCGGTCGACCTCTTCGCCGCCTTCACCGGTGTTGGATTTGGCCCCGATCCGGTTCATCGCGATCGCCAGCGTGGTATGCGCCTCGCGGCTGATCGAGCCAAAGCTCATCGCGCCGGTGGCAAACCGCTTGACGATCTCGCTGGCGGGTTCAACCTCGGAAATATCAAGCGGCGTGTCGGCCAGCTTCAGTTCCATCAGCCCGCGGATCGTCAGCAGCCGCTGCGACTGCTCGTTGATCGACTTGGCGAATTCGGCATAATTCTTTGGATCATTGCCGCGCACAGCGTGCTGCAAATTGGCGATATTATCTGGCGTCCAGGCGTGATCCTCGCCGCGCAAGCGATATTGGTAGATCCCGCCAGCATCGAGCATCTTGCGGTAGATCGGGTTGTCACCATAGGCTGAACCGTGACGGCGAACCGATTCCTCGGCCACCTGGGCCAAGCCGACCCCTTCGATCGTGGTGGCGGTGCCGGTGAAGTATTTGTCGATGAACGCCGATGACAGCCCCACCGCATCAAAGATCTGTGCGCCGCAATAGGATTGATAGGTCGATATGCCCATCTTGGACATGACCTTGAGGATGCCCTTGCCCAACGCCTTGATGTAGTTCTTCTGCACCTCATAGGTTGAGAACGGCAGTTCCTTGCGCAGCCGGATCTGCTCCAGCGTTTCAAACGCGACATAGGGATTGATCGCTTCGGCGCCGAATCCCGCCAGCGCGCAGAAGTGGTGCACCTCGCGCGCTTCGCCGGTTTCGACGACAAGGCCGGTCTGCATCCGCAGGCCCTGCCGGACAAGGTGATGGTGAACCGCAGCTGTGGCCAGCAAGGCGGGCATCGGCACACGGGTTTTGCTCTGGGCGCGATCAGACAGGATCAGGATGTTCTTGTCAGCCAGCACCGCTTCGGTTGCGGCCCAGCACATTTCCTTGATAGCCAGTTCGAGGCCCGCTGCGCCGCTGCCCGCGTCCCAGCTCATGTCGATGGTTTCGGTGCGGAAAGCGCCGTCCAGCGCCGCCTCGACCGAACGGATCTTGGCCACCTCCTCATTGGTGAGGATCGGCTGATCAACTTCGAGCCGCTTGTGGGTGCCGGCATCCCGGCCCAGCAGATTGGGGCGCGGGCCGATCATCGAAACCAGGCTCATCACCAGTTCCTCACGGATCGGATCGATCGGCGGGTTGGTGACCTGGGCGAAG
>JAYVKX010000196.1:0-4699 GCA_043768005.1 Novosphingobium sp.
GCAAGTTCAATCCTTGCTACGCCCACCATTCACAAAAAAGGCCCCGGTTTCCGGGGCCTTTTTCGTTTCGGTAACGCGGCCTGGGCTTACTTGCCCTGCCAGTTGGGCTTGCGCTTTTCGGCAAAGGCGGCGGCGCCTTCGCGGGCATCGCTGCTGGTGAACACCGGCGCGATATAGCTGGCCTGCTTGTCCCACATCTCGGCCTCGGTCCATTCATGCGAATCGCGGACGATCGCCTTGGACGCGATCAGCGCCAGCGGGCCGTTTTCAGCAACCCGCGCGGCCAGTTCCATCGCGCCGTCGATCGCCTGGCCTTCGACGATCCGGTTGATAAAGCCCAGCTCGTAAGCGCGCTTGGCATCGATGAAATCACCGGTCAGCGCCAGCTCCATCGCGATCCGCGGCGGGATCTGGCGGGGCAGCTTGATCAGCCCGCCCGCCGCCGCAGCAAGCCCGCGTTTGGCTTCGGGGATGCCGAACTTTGAATTGATATTGGCAACGATCAGATCGCACGACAGCGCCAGCTCCATCCCGCCCGCCAGCGCATAGCCATCAACCGCGGCAATCACCGGCTTCTTGGGGGTCCACTGCGACAGTCCGCCAAACCCCCGTCCCGGGATCGAGGGCGATTCGCCGCGCAGGAAGCCTTTGAGGTCCATCCCCGAACAAAATGTGCCGCCGGCCCCGGTCAGGATTGCCACGCGCAGATCATCATCCGCTTCCAGCCGGTCCATCGCCGCCGAAATAGCCTCTGCAGCCGCCTTGTTCATGGCATTCTTGGCTTCGGGACGGTTGATCGTGACGATCAGCACGCCGCCATCCACTGCGGTAAGAACTTCAGCTGCTTCGCTCATCGGGGAATCCTCTTTTGGGGTAACTTAATCGTACGGTTAAAGGCTAGGCTGCGGAAGGGCTGACTGTCCAGCCCCATTAATGGCCTGCACATATTGCGCAGACCCGCCTCTCTGCTAAGGACAGCCCAAATTATCCCCGGGAAAGACAGGACAAGATGGCGAAGATCAAGGTACTGACTCCCGTCGTCGAACTCGACGGCGATGAAATGACCCGCATCATCTGGCAGTGGATCCGTGAACAGCTGATCCTGCCATACCTCGACATCGATCTGAAATATTACGATCTCTCGGTCGAAATGCGCGATCAGACCAATGACAAGATCACGGTCGATAGCGCCAATGCGATCCGCCAATATGGTGTGGGCGTGAAATGCGCCACCATCACCCCGGACGAAGCGCGGGTGGAGGAATTCAAGCTCAAGAAAATGTGGAAATCGCCCAACGGCACGATCCGCAATATTCTGGGCGGCGTGGTGTTCCGCGAACCGATCGTGATCCAGAACGTCCCCCGGCTGATCCCGGGCTGGACCGATCCGATCGTGGTTGGCCGTCATGCGTTTGGCGATCAGTACAAGGCGACCGATTTCCTCGTCCCCGGCCCCGGCAAGCTGCGGCTGGTGTGGGAAGGCGATAATGGCGACAGGATCGACGAGGAAGTGTTCCACTACCCCTCGCCCGGCGTCGCACTGGCCATGTACAACCTTGACGATTCGATCCGTGATTTTGCCCGCGCCAGTCTGAATTACGGACTTGGGCTGGGTTGGCCGGTGTATCTTTCGACCAAGAACACGATCCTCAAGGCCTATGATGGCCGGTTTAAGGATCTGTTCCAGGAAGTTTACGAGAACGAAGGCTTCAAGGAAAAATTCGCCGCCGCCGGGATCGTTTACGAACATCGCCTGATCGATGACATGGTCGCATCCGCGCTCAAATGGAGCGGAAAATTCGTCTGGGCCTGCAAGAATTATGATGGTGATGTGCAGTCCGATCAGGTTGCGCAAGGGTTCGGCAGCCTTGGCCTGATGACCTCGGTGCTGATGACCCCCGATGGCAAGACGATCGAGGCTGAGGCGGCGCACGGCACCGTCACCCGCCATTATCGCCAGCATCAGCAGGGCAAGGCGACCAGCACCAACCCGATCGCCTCGATCTTCGCCTGGACGCGCGGGCTGATCTATCGCGGCAGGTTTGACAATACGCCCGATGTGGTGCGCTTTGCCGAAACGCTGGAGCGGGTTTGCATCCAGACCGTCGAAAGCGGCAAGATGACCAAGGATCTGGCCATCCTGATCGGCCCCGAACAGCCCTGGCTGACCACCGAGGGCTTCTTTGCGGCAATCGTGGAAAACCTCGAAACGGCGATGGCGGACTGATGTTCGGGCTAAATCCTCCCCTTCGAGGGAGGTGGACCACGCGAAGCGTGGCGGAGAGACACAGGCGGTAGTTACTTCTTCGAGAGGTCGTGCTTGCCGCACGTGCCCTCCACCATCCTGCGGATGGTCCTCCTCCCCGGAGCGGGGAGGATTTGCCTTCCCCGCCAAGCCCGCTATCCCCCAAAAATGGCCTCCAGCGAACTCACCTCCCCCTTTCTGTCCGATGCGCTGGTAATCCTTGGCGCGGCGGGAATCGTGATTCCGATCTTTGCCCGGTTCCGGATAACGCCGATCATCGGCTTCATTCTGGTCGGGCTGCTGGTCGGGCCTTATGGGCTGGGGCGGCTGGTGTTCGATCATCCCTGGCTTGGCCATATTACCATCACCGATCCCGAGGGGCTGAAGCCGTTCGCTGAATTCGGGATCATCCTGCTGCTGTTCTCGATCGGGCTGGAGCTATCGTTCAACCGGCTGTGGGCGATGCGCCGCCATGTGTTCGGGCTGGGCGCGATTGAGCTGGCAGTGTCTGCCTCGCTGCTCGCCTTTGGCCTTGCATTCATGGGCCAGCCGCTGAGCGGCGCGCTGGGGCTGGGATTGGCGCTGGCGCTATCCTCCACCGCGCTGGTGCTGCCGATGGCAGGAACCCGCAACGCGGTGGGCAAGGCCGCGCTGGCGATGCTGCTGTTCGAGGATATCGCGCTGGTCCCGATCATCTTCCTGCTGGGCGCGCTGGCCCCCAATGCCAGTGCCGAAGGCTTTGACGGGGTGATCCGCACGCTGTGGCTGGGCGGGCTGACCGTGGCGATCCTGCTCATCGTTGGCCGGGTCGCCCTGCCCCGGCTGTTTGCACAGGCCGCCCGGACCAAAAGCCCTGAGCTGTTTCTGGCCGCCAGCCTGCTGGTCGTCATCATCGCCGCGCTGGCCACTTCGGCGGCTGGCCTCTCGCCCATCGTCGGCGCGCTGCTGGCTGGGCTGCTGATCGCCGAGACCGAATATCACGGCGAGGTTGAGGGGATCACCGCCCCGTTCAAGGGCCTGGCGCTGGGGGTGTTCCTGATTACTGTGGGGATGAGCATCGACCTGCGGGTGATCTGGGACAATCTCGGCCCGATCCTGCTTGCCACCGTCGCGGTGCTGGTGCTGAAATCGGTGGTCACCGGCACTGCGCTGCGCCTGATGGGCGCGCGGCGCGGCACCGCGACCGAGGCGGGGATATTGATGGCCAGCCCATCCGAAACCACGCTGATCGTGCTGGCGGCGGCCACGCAGGCGCTGCTGATCCAGCCGGGCACTGCGCAGTTCTGGCAGATCGTCACCGCGATCGGGTTGACTATAACCCCGCTGCTCGCCTGGTCCGGTCGGCGGCTGGCGCGGCGGGTCGACAAGCATCAGCCGCAAGCCCATTTCGACGATCAAGGAGTCCCGCGCGCGATCATCGTCGGGTTTGGCCGGGTCGGGCAATTGGTCGGCGATATGTTGGAAATTCATGGGCAAGCCTATGTCGCGATCGATAGCGATGCTGACATCATCGGCCGCGCGGTGCGCAATGGCTATCCGGCGGTTTACGGCGATGCTGCGATGCCGGCCAAGCTGACCCGGCTGGGGATCGAGCGGGCAACCGCGGTGATCTTCACCATGGACGAGCCGGTGGCAACCCAGCGGCTGGTCAAGAAACTGCGCGCCGCTCATCCTGATTTGCCGATCATCGCCCGTGCCCGCGATGCCAGCCACGCCGCCGCGTTGTATCGCGCCGGGGCCAGCCATGCTGTGCCCGAAACGCTGGAAAGCTCGCTCCAGCTATCAGAGGCGGTGTTGGTCGATATGGGCGTGCCCATGGGCTTCGTCATCGCCTCGATCCACGAAAAGCGCGACGAATTCCGCGCGCAGATCATGGAAGAGGGCGAACTGGAGGAAAAGCCCGCGCTGAGGAGTGGGAGATTGCGGGAACGGGGTGCATAGATCCTCCCCATGTTCGCATCAGCGCAAATGGGGAGGTGGCAGACGCGAAGAGGCTGACGGAGGGGTTTGGGCCTTAGCGTTGATACCCCTCCGTCACGCCTTCGGCGCGCCACCTCCCCATTTGCACTTCGTGAAAATCGGGAGGATCGATTTGCCTAAACGCTGAGCGCTGCCTTTACCGCCGCAATCGCATCCGCCGCTTTGGCCCCATCGGGACCGCCGCCTTGCGCCATGTCAGGCCGCCCGCCGCCGCCTTTGCCGCCGAGTGCCTCGACGCCGACGCGGACCAGATCGACAGCGCTGAATTTGTCTGTGAGGTCGTCTGAAACACCTACTGCGACAGTCCCACGACCTTCATTTACAGAAACGACCACAACTACGCCTGAGCCAAGTTCTCGCTTAAATTCATCGACAATCGAACGGAGGCCCTTGGGATCAAATTCAGGAAGAATCTGTTCCTTGAAGGGCACACCAGCAACTGAGTCGGTCAGTGTTCCCGTGGACGTGAATTTG
>JAYVKX010000197.1:0-3665 GCA_043768005.1 Novosphingobium sp.
CACGGTCACCCGGGCTGGAGTGGCAACCGGCGGGCCGCGCGTTGCGGTGGCGGCTGTCTGGGCATGGGCAGCGGGGGTAAGCAACATAGCCACCGCGCTGGCCAACACCGCGCTGAAAGCGCGCCAGCCGTGTCGCAGCGCAGAGCTGCCGTAAGATTCCCCCCAGATCATTAAGCTTGTTCTAGCTGCAAGCCTGTGAAGGCACCCTGCAAAGACATGGTTAATACGCCTTTACGATTGCAATTAACTGCTACGCTATGGCTGTCCCTCTCGGGGCTTTACGAGGGCGCGATCCTGCCGCAAGAGCATCGCCATGACCACGCCTTCTGCCATTTCGATCCGCGACCTTGTCAAACGCTATGCCCCGGCTGGCGATGGGCCGGGCAAGCTGGCGCTGGACGGGGTCAGCTTCGATGTGCCGCAGGGGCAGATATTCGGCTTGCTCGGTCCCAATGGCGCGGGCAAATCGACCCTGATCAACATTCTGGCGGGCCTCGTGATGAAAAGCGCGGGTAGCGCGGAAATCTGGGGTTTCGATATCGACAAGGATAGCCGCAACGCCAAGCGCGCGATCGGCATCGTCCCGCAGGAAATCGTGTTCGATCCCTTCTTTACCCCGTTTGAGGTGCTGGAAAATCAGGCCGGGCTGTATGGCGTGCCCAAAGCCGCTCGCCGCTCGCTTCAGCTGCTTGCCGAAGTGCATCTGTCCGACAAGGCCAATGCCTATGCCCGCACCCTGTCGGGGGGTATGAAGCGCCGTTTGCTGATCGCTAAAGCGATGGTCCATTCCCCGCCAGTGCTGGTGCTGGACGAGCCGACCGCGGGCGTCGATGTCGAGCTGCGCCGCCAGCTGTGGCAGCTGGTGGGCGAGCTTAACGCCGAAGGGGTGACCGTGGTGCTGACCACCCACTACCTCGAAGAGGCGGAGCAATTATGTGATCGGATCGCGATCATCAACCACGGCAAGGTGATCACCAACAAGCCTACCCGCGAACTGGTGGACATGGCCCGCGAGAAAGTGGTGGTGCTGACGCTTGATCGCGATGTGGCCGCGCTTCCGGCCAATCCCATTTTCGTCAAATGCGCAGGCGTCGGCGATCGGATAGTCGAAATTACTTATGACAAGGACCGCACCAACGCCGGTGAAGTGATGGCCGCTGTACAAGCGCAAGGCTTTGCGATCATCGATGTAACGACGCGTGAGGCCGATCTTGAGGATGTGTTCGTTTCACTGACCAGCGACAGCAAGGCTGCTGCATGAACCATGATGTCATCGTCGTCGGCTCGGGCGCAGCCGGGCTGACAGCGGCGCTGGCGCTGGCCGAACGGGTCAGGGTGCTGGTCCTGGCCAAGGGCAGCCTGACCGACGGATCGACCGCCTGGGCCCAGGGCGGGATCGCCGCGGTGCTGGATGCAGGCGATACGTTTGAAAACCATATCCGCGATACAATGGTGGCGGGCGCCGGCCTTAACCGGCTCGAAACGGTTGAATTCGTGATCGAACGCGCGCCGCACGCGATTGACCGGCTGGTGAAGCTGGGGGTGCCGTTCAACTCGGAAGGCGCGAATCTGCACCTCACCCGCGAAGGCGGCCATTCACACCGCCGGATCGTCCATGTCAACGATGCCACCGGCTGGGCGGTACAAGAGGCGCTGCTGCGCGCCGCCGAAGCCCATCCCAATATCACCCTGCTGCCGGGGCAGGCCTGCATCGATCTGATCACCGGACGGCATGAGGAACGCTATTCAGGCTCGGGCCGGGTCTGGGGCGTCTATGCGCTGGATGAGGCCAGTGGCAAGGTGCTGTCCCACACCGCCCGCGCCACCGTGCTGGCCACCGGCGGCGCGGGCCGCGTCTATCAGTTCAGCACCGCGCCGCGCGGGGCCACCGGCGATGGGATCGCGATGGCCTGGCGCGCGGGCGCGCGGGTCGGCAATATGGAGATGATGCAGTTCCATCCGACCTGCCTGTATAATCTTGAGGTCAAGAATTTCCTGATTACCGAGGCAGTGCGCGGCGAGGGCGGGCATCTGCTCAACCCCAAAACCAGGCACCGCTATATGCCCGATTATGACGAACGGGCTGAACTTGCCCCGCGCGATGTCGTTGCCCGCGCCAATGATGCAGAGATCAAGCGCGATGGGCTTGATTACGTTCATCTTGATATCAGCCACATGCCTGCCGATTTCGTGAAGGGGCACTTTCCCAATATCTATGAGAAGCTGCTCGGGCTGGGCATCGATATGACCACAGGGCCGATCCCGGTGGTTCCCGCCCAGCATTACACCTGCGGCGGGATCATTATCGATCTTGCCGGCCAGACTGATCTGCCCGGACTGTATGCGGCGGGCGAATGCACCGAAAGCGGGCTGCACGGGGCCAATCGCCTGGCTTCCAACTCCCTGCTCGAATGCTTCGTGTTTGGCGAGGCGGCGGCGGCGGATATTCTGGCCCGCTGGGACAGCTTCGATGCCCCGCCGCCGGTCCGCAGCTGGGATGAAAGCCGGGTGACGAATTCCGATGAAGAGGTGATCATCCAGCAGAACTGGACTGAAATCCGCCGCTTCATGTGGAATTATGTCGGGATTGTCCGCACCACCAAGCGGCTGGAACGCGCCGCCCACCGCATCCGCCTGCTCAATACCGAGGTGGAGGATTACTATGGCCATTTCCGCGTTTCGACCGATCTGATCGAGCTGCGCAATCTGCTCCAGTCGGCCGAACTGATCGTCAATTCCGCGCTCACCCGCCACGAAAGCCGGGGGCTGCACTATATCCTCGATTATCCGAAGATGCTGAAGCTGGCGAAAGACACGGTGCTGGTGCCGTAAGGCCAGGCCGCGAGTCGGTTCAAGATTGCGGGCGGAGGAGATCAGGCACGAAAGTCTGTGAAATTTTGCAGTTCGAGAACCCGTTGCAAAAGCAATAAAATTTTATCACAATCCACAAAACTTGCGAATAGTTACGAGCAAGATTGACTTTTCTGGCGGCACAGCCCACTACCAGAGCAGGAAAGCGCGTGGTCCGCAGAACGCACGCCATCCTCCTTCGACCTTAAGACGCTGACGCGGAATTCCGCGGGTCGCACGCGCCGGTTTGCATGGCCGATCGTCCATCAAACAGAAGGATGTCTATTATGAAATACGCTCTTTTGGCGGCCTTGGCCGTCAGTTCTGTCATGTCTGGCAATTTGCTGGCCAAGGATGGGCAATCGATTCTGGTTGAAAGCCACCGGGACGGCGTTGCCCAATGGGCCGCAACGATTTCGCGGAAGCTGGACAGCACCCTCCGCTATCCCCGGATGCTGACGGGTCAGGCACCGCCCTCGGGCATTGTTTCGGTACGCTTCCAATGCGCCGAGGATGGCCGGCTAACCAATATTGCATTGGCGCGCCGTTCGGGCAGCAGAGCGCTGGATCAGGCTGCCCTGCGGGCGGTCGCCCGGATTAACAGCTTGCATCCGATGCCAAGCTCCGTGGCCAAGGATCAAAGTATCCAGGCGAATCTCGTGTTTGCTCTGGATGAGGATTCGCTCGACCGGCAGCTGGATCAACTGCGCCGTGAAAGCGAAGGGCGCTTTGCCACCGCCAGGGACGGCAACCAGATTCTTGCCCTTAATGTGGGTGTTCGCAATCCCGGTTGATCCCTGATCGGCAGCTTTGCG
>JAYVKX010000198.1:0-17268 GCA_043768005.1 Novosphingobium sp.
CATGCGCACCCTCGATAAGGATCAGCGCATTTCGTACGAACTGGAAACCGATCAGCGTGGCAAGACCTCGGCTGTGAACCTCCAGGCCGCCTAAGGCTAACCGTGAACGGGGCGGGCAGGCATTTTTTGCCCGCCCGCCCCGTTTGCTATTTCTGAAAGACCGATACGACTTATGGCGTCTTACAAGGAACCGAGTTTCGCGGAACGTACCGCACTCGCCCAGAAAAGCCGTGAACAGGCCCTCGCCAAATTGCAGGCCAAGCCGGTCGCTGACCCGGCCCTGATTGCCGAGCGTCTGGCCGCACAGGCTGCCAAACAAGCCGCCGAGGAAGCCCGCCGCGCCGCGCGCCGCGCTGAAATGGAGCAGGCCAAGGCTGACAAGATCGCCGCGCGCGAAGCCGCAGTGGCCGCTGCCATTGCCGCGCGCCCCGCTCCGAAAATTGAGCTGACCGAAGAAGAAAAAAAGGCGCAGCGCGATGCCCGCTATGCCGCCCGGAAAAAGCGCAAATAGGCGTAAAACAGCAGGCGGCGCGCATTTTCGCGTCTGGCCTCTTCCTCGCGCCGGACAATCTGTCATAGGCCAGCAACCTGCCATGGAGCTGCCGTGACGCCTTCTGCTGCCCTTGCCGATCCGCTCGAAACGCTCCACGCCACCTTTGGTTTCTCTGCGTTTCGCGGGGTGCAGGCCGATGTGGTGGAACGGGTGCTGGCCGCGCGATCAACGCTGGGGGTCATGCCGACCGGCGCTGGCAAATCGCTGACCTATCAATTGCCCGCGGTGATGAGCCCGGGCACTTGCATCGTCATCTCGCCGCTGATCGCCTTGATGCACGATCAGCTGCGCGCCGCCCACGCCAATGGGATCCGAGCGGCAACGCTGACCAGCGTCGATCTGGACCGCGAGGCAACGATCGAGCGGTTTCGCGCTGGCGAGCTTGATCTCCTCTATGTCGCGCCCGAACGCGCCAGCCAGGCGCACTTTCGCGAATTGCTGACCAAGGCCCCGATCTGCCTGTTTGCGATTGACGAGGCGCATTGCGTTTCCGAATGGGGCCATGATTTCCGCCCCGACTACCGCTTGCTGCGCCCGTTGATGGACGCCTTTCCGCAAGTTCCGCGCCTGGCGCTGACCGCCACAGCAGACGCGCATACCCGCGCCGATATCATGGCGCAGCTGGGTATCCCGGCGGATGGTCTGATTATCGCCGGGTTCGATCGGCCCAATATCCGCTATACTATCCAGCCGCGCGAGCAGGTGCTGCGCCAGCTGACCCGGCTGCTGGCCGAGCAGCCCGGCCCCGGTATCATCTATGCCCAGACCCGCGCCCAGGTGGACCGGCTGGCACAGCAGCTATCTGCAAATGGCCGGGCGGTACGGCCCTATCACGCCGGGCTGGATGCTGCGGTTCGTGCGGCCAATCAGGCGGCGTTTGTCGCTTCCGAAGACATGGTGATGATCGCCACGGTCGCCTTCGGGATGGGGATCGACAAGCCCGACGTGCGCTTTGTCGCCCATGCCGGCCTGCCCAAATCGATCGAGGCCTATTATCAGGAAACCGGGCGCGCGGGCCGCGATGGCGATGCGTCGATCGCGCTGCTGCTGTGGGGCGCAGATGATTTTGCCCGCGCCCGGATGCGCTTGTGCGAGGTGGAGCAGCACCGCCAGGCGGGCGAACGCACCCGGCTGGATGCGCTGGCGGTGCTGGTCGAAACTGCGGGGTGCCGCCGCGCCGTGCTGCTGCGCCATTTTGGCGAGAACCCGCCTGAGGCCTGCGGCAATTGCGACAATTGCCTTGATGCGCCGGGCATTGCAGACAGTACCGAAACCGCGCGCAAGCTGCTTTCGGCGGTCTATCGCACCGGGCAGAGCTATGGGTTTGCCTATATCGAGAAGGTGCTGACCGGCGCCAGCGACGAGCGAGTCCTGGCGCGCGGGCATGATCAGCTTTCGGTGTTCGGGATCGTCGGGAGTGATGAGGCTGCGCTGCTGCGCCCGCTCGCCCGTGCGCTGCAGGCGCGCGGCTGCCTGATCCCGACCGAACATGGCGGGCTGGCGCTGGGCGGTGAGGCCAAGGCAATCCTGAAGGGCGAGGCCAGCGTGCTGATCGCAGTGGCACCCAAACGCGCACCCAGGGCGGATGGCAGGCGCAGAGCGGATCGCGGCGGGGTAAATCCGGTGGGCGATCCTTTGTTCGATGCGCTGCGCGTGCTGCGCCGCGAACTGGCCGAGGAAGCAGGGGTGCCGCCATATGTGATCTTCCACGATGCCACCTTGCGCGAAATGGCCGCTGCCCGCCCGGGCGATCGCAGCGCCTTGGGCGCGATCGGCGGGGTGGGCGCACGCAAGCTTGATGCCTATGGCGATGCTTTCCTTAGCTTGATCCGGAATCACTGAATCCCGCTTGACTGTCACGCGACTCATGATATTAATATGATATCACATTAAGCGTGACAGCATTTTCAGGGGTTTTCCAACATGTCCCAATCGCATTCAACCATGACCGCGAGCCACGAAAGAACCGCCTGGAGCACCAGCGGCTATCTGATGCTTGTGCTGTTCCTGGCCCTGCTGGCTTTGACGATGTGGCGCATCATCAATTTTGCCGGTGGCAATCCCGATGATAGTGCCGTTTTCGGGTTTTTGACCGGCGGCGGGCTTACCGTGCTGGCGCTGATCGTCATTTCATCCGGCTTCTATATGCTCCAGCCCAATCAGGGCGCGGCGATCACCCTGTTCGGCAGCTATCGCGGCACCGATCGCAATCCGGGCCTGCGCTGGGTGTGGCCATGGATGGGCAAGACCAAGATTTCGGTGCGGGCCAACAATCTGATCTCGGAAAAAATCAAGGTCAACGATCTGCGCGGCAATCCGATCGAGATGGCGGCGCAAGTGGTGTGGCGCGTGGTTGATACCGCGCAGGCGCTGTATGATGTCGATGATTACAAGGCTTTCGTCATGGTCCAGATCGAGGCGGCGGTGCGCACCATCGGTTCGCGCTATCCCTATGACGATTTCGCCCATGCCGAAATTACCCTGCGCGGTAACCACGATCAGGTGGGCAACGAACTGCGCGCCGAGCTGATCGAACGGCTGCAGACTGCTGGAATCTCGGTTGACGAATGCGGGTTTACCCATCTGGCCTATGCGCAGGAAATCGCCGGAGCGATGCTGCGCCGCCAGCAGGCCGAAGCCGTGGTTGCCGCGCGCAAGACGCTGGTGGAAGGCGCGGTCGGGATGGTTGAGATGGCGCTCGATATGTTGAGCGAGAAGAAGATCGTTCACCTGGATGACGAGCGCCGCGCCGCGATGGTCTCAAACCTGATGGTGGTGCTGTGCGGCGAGCGTGACACCCAGCCGGTGGTCAACGCAGGTTCGCTGTATCAGTAGGGCAACGGCGCGCATGGCCAATCCGGGCAAGAAATCGTTCCCACTGCGGCTCGATCCGGCGCTTTACGCTGCGCTGGAGCGGGCTGCGGCGGGCGATTTCCGCTCGGTCAACGCTGAGGTTGAATTCCTTCTGCGCGAAGCCTTGGCCCGGCGCGGGATCAAGCTGGCGGCGTCCGAGCCGGTGCGGCGCGGGCGCCCACCCAAGAGCGAATAGCGCAAGGCAGTGGTGCGATTTTAACCTGCTGCTGCTAGGCCGCGCTCCATGCATAATCTCGCCCGTCTCAGCTTCGCTGCCGCCGCACTCACCGCCATAGCAGTTCCTGCCATGCTCGCAGGGGCACAAACTGCGCCCTATACCGTAGTTGAAACGGGACAAAGCTTCACCCGTCTCCAGGATGCGATCAATTCGATCGACTCCGGGATCGGCACGATCCGCATCGCGCCGGGCCGCTATGCCGATTGCGGGGTCCAGCCGCGCGGCGATATCCGCTATGTCGCCGCCGTTCCCGGGCAATCGGTATTCGATGGGGTGACGTGTGAAGGCAAGGCCGCCTTTGTGCTGCGCGGGCGATCGTCCACGGTGGAAGGCATGGTGTTTGCCAATTTGCGCGTCGATGATGGCAATGGCGCGGGCATCCGGCTGGAACGCGGCAATCTGACCGTTTCACAAAGCTGGTTCCGCGATAGCGAAGAAGGCATCCTGACCGCGGATGATCCGGCCAGCACGATCACTATCGACAAATCAACCTTCACCCGCCTTGGCCGCTGTGATCGCGGCCTGTCCTGCGCGCATTCGATCTACACCGCCAATTACGGCGCAGTAAACATCACCCGCAGCCGGTTTGAAGCCGGGCGCGGCGGCCATTATGTCAAAACCCATGCGATCAAGGTCAGCATTGTGGGCAACAGCTTTGATGATTCAGCGGGCAAGACCACCAATTACATGATCGACCTATCGGTTGGCTCCACCGGGCGGATCGCGAACAACTGGATGGTCCAGGGCCGCGACAAAGAGAATTACTCCGCCTTCATCACCATCGCCCCCGAAGCGCATGAACACAGCGCCGATGGGCTGGTGATCGAAGTCAACGATGCGCGCTTTGCGCCGGGCATCAGCCGCGACAGTACATTTGTAGCGGATTGGTCGGGCGATCGGCTGGCGATCGGCTCCAATGCTCTGGGTGCTGGGCTGAAGCGGTTTGAACGGCGCTAAAGCAGATGCCCTGAGCGGTCGCGCTTGGTATCCAGATAGCGGGCATTGTGCAGATTGGCGGGAAGCTGGTGGGGCACGCGTTCGATCACGCTCACCCCTTCGGCCTCTAGCGCGGCGACCTTGATCGGGTTGTTGGTCATCAGCCGGATGGTGCTGATCCCGAGCAATTCCAGCATCCGCGCCGCCACCGGGAAATCGCGAGCTTCGGATGGCAGTCCAAGCCGGTTGTTGGCATCGACCGTATCGAACCCCTGATCCTGCAGCTGATAGGCGCGCAGCTTGTTGATCAGGCCGATCCCGCGACCTTCCTGCCGCAGATAGAGCAGCACGCCCCACCCGCCAGCCTTGGCTTCATCGGCCATGGCGGCAAGCGCGGCATCAAGCTGCGGTCCGCAATCGCATTTCAGGCTGCCAAGAATATCGCCGGTCAGGCATTCGGAATGAAGCCGGACCAGCGGCACGCAGTTTCCGCTCTGCTGCCCGATCACCAGCGCGACATGTTCGCGCAGATCATCGGTGGAACGGAACGCGATAATCTCCGCCATCTCGCAGACCCTGACCGGCAGATGCGCGCGGGCGGCGATCGATAGCTGGGCGGTATCCTTCCACGCGGCCAGATCGCTGACGTTGACCGGCTGCGCCTCGCCCGCAGCACTTGGATTGACCAGAAAGGCGGGCAGGATCCCGGCCAGTCGCGCCAGCTCCATCGCCGCGCGGGCCGCTTCGGGCTGATCCAGCGCCTCGGCCCGGAACGGACCCTTCAGCGGATAACGCAGATCAAGCGCCGGATCGGCCAGCGCGCGTGCCGCCGCCAGATCGAACGGCTCTGCCCCGCAGATCAGCACCGGCGCGTGGGGCTCTGCCGCATCGCGCTGATTGGCAAGTTTTAGCGTGACCGCGCGCGCGGCCGAGATCAGCATCCGCGCCGCGCTGGCTCCGGCAGCGAAACCCGTTTCGGCGGGGAGCAGCGTAAACCCGCCGTCAACGCAGATTGGCCAGCCGTGGCGCAAGGCATCGATCGCCTGCGCGGTTCGCCTGGTTGGACCTGGGCGGCCCGGGTTGCTCAAAGGGCAAACTCGGTAATCAGCGGAACGTGATCGGAGCATTGCACCCAGTCGCGGGTTTCCTCGATCACGCGGTGGCTGCGCGATTGGGCCGCCACATCGGGTGAGGCCCACATATGATCCAGCCGCCGGCCCCGATCACCCTCACGCCAGTTCTTAGCGCGGTAGCTCCACCAGGTCCAATTGCGCGCCGGGGCCGGAATATGCTGGCGGCCCAGATCGACCCAGCCATGCGCCGCCTGAAAGCGGGCCAGCGTTTCCACCTCCAGCGGGGTGTGGCTGACGACTTTGAGCAGCGATTTGTGGTTCCACACATCGCTTTCCAGCGGGGCAATGTTGAAATCGCCAACGATCACGCTGGGCCGATCGATCTGTTCGGCCCAGCGGGTCATCCGTTCGAGGAAATCGAGCTTCTGGCCGAATTTTGGATTGATCGTGCGGTCCGGCTCATCGCCGCCTGCCGGAATATAGACGTTTTCCAGCACCAGCCCTTGCCCCGCGCCCAGCAGCTCCACGCCGATATGCCGCGCCTCGCCATTGTCCTGCCAATCATTGCGGCTGACCTCGCGCAAGGGGATCCGGCTGACCGTGGCGACGCCGTGATAGCCTTTTTGCCCGTGGACCGCGTGGTGGACATAGCCCAGCTCGGCAAATGCCTCATACGGAAACAGCTCTGCCACCGTCTTGATTTCCTGCAGGCACAGCACATCGGGCGCCTGCTCGGTAAGGAACCGCGCGACCTGAGGCATGCGCAGGCGGACAGAGTTGATATTCCAAGTTGCGATAATAACCATGGAACCGGCGTTAGCCTGTCCTCGGGCACAAAAAAACCCCCGCTCCGGGGGCATTGGAGCGAGGGTTCCTTTTTGCGTTCGTCACGCTTTGACGGGGCGATCCAACTGAGGCTGGGGCAACAGGGGGGAAACCCGCCTCAAATCGTACCGTCAGAACCGATTTACGCGCTTTGTGCTTGCTGGCCTATGAACAATCGCATCCGAATTGTCGCAGTTTGTCGCAGCCGCCGCACGGCTTGCGACGATGCGTGGCGGGTCATCGACGAGCGGTCTAGCGGCGTCCGCTGCGGCGCGGGTCGTTATAGCGGAAAGTGCTGTCGGGCACCGCCAATCCATACTGGTGATTCGTCAGCCGCACCGTGGTTCGCGCGTTCTGCGAATCGAGTGAAACCCAGCTCGCCAGCTCCATCCCGCCCGGGGCCGAGGCCTTGCGGATGAACACCAGCGTGATCACGCCGTATTCGGGGTGCTTGCCGTCGCGAACCTCTACGCTGGTCACATTCGCATCACCCGTTGGCTGAAGCCGCCCGAAGCGCATGACATCGCGGTTTGGATCAAGCAGCGCGCCCAGCGGGCTGTTCTTGATCGGCCAGCGCTGAACCTGGCGCACTTCGTAATCGATCAGGGTCAGCGCAGCGCCGTCCGAGACGATCAGCAGCGGCACACCGGGCGAATATTGGAAGCGGATCCGGCCCGGGCGTTTCAGCGTCAGCACCCCGCCCAGTCGCTGGCCATTGCGATCGGTCTGAGTGAAATCGGCCCGCATGGTCGAAATCGCGCGCAGTGCGGTAACCGCTTCGGCCAGCCGGGGGGTGGCAGCATCAGGGCTCTGCGCCGCCGGTTGGGCGGCAACCGGCGCTACAAAGGCGGCGGCGGTGCAAACGACAAGCGCCGCCGAAACGGCGGCACCTGCAAAACGTGGGAAATTCTTGATCAAGTGGTTCATGCCTTGGTCCGTTACGGTTGCAGGCTTGAACTCATAATGAACCCGAAAGGGTCCTTACTTGATCTTGGCTTCCTTGAACTCGACGTGCTTGCGCACCACCGGATCATATTTGCGGAAGGTCATCTTCTCGGTCGTGTTGCGCGGATTCTTCTTGGTGACATAGAAGAAACCGGTTTCGGCGGTAGAGACCAGCCGGATCTTGACGGTTGCGGGCTTCGCCATGGCGCTTGTCCTGAAGTCTTATAAATGATTCGAGCGGCACGATCCTCGCACCGCCCTTGCACGGGGGCCATTGGTCCAACCACGGCGGAAAGTCAACAACGCCGCACTTGAGCCTACAGGCTGCGCTGCAATGCCAAACGGGGCCCGGTTTCCCGAACCCCGCCTGGATCAGTCTGTCGTTTCAATCAGCCGCGGTTCCCGCGCGGCCCTTGGCCGATCGCCCAGAACACATGAGTCAGGGTCTTCTGGCCAGGGCCATCAATCCGTTCAAACATGTCGGGACGCCCATCGGCGGTAAAGTGGATCGCCCGGCCCCATTCTGCCGGTGTGTCGCCCGAATCAGCGCCAACACCAGCAGTGCCGCGACCGGTAATGGTCATGGCCGATTCGAGGTGGTTGTAGATCGTCAGCAGTTGCTCATAATCATGCGCATTGGGATGCTGGTTGCTGTCGGGCAGGTTGGTATAGTCCATGCAGGTATTGAGGTTGGCATTGTTAAACGCCTCATCCTGATGGCCCAGGCCATAATCATGGCCGACTTCCTGGCAGGTCACCAGCGCCCGCCAAGCCGGGGTGTTATACTGCGCAGTATCGAAAAACGTATCGTTCAGCTTGGTGGTTCCCTGGCTGATGTGCCCGCCCGAGATAGAAATACTGGCGATCCCAAGCCAGCCGGTGTTGCCATATCGGGAATTGCAGACCTGGATCGTACCCGCGACAGCGCGGCAATTCTTGGCGTTGGTGCTGCCCGCAACCAGTGGCGACTGGATAACGGTCGAAACATTCCAGTCATTGACGGCTGTCACCAGCGCTGCATCCCAGCGGCTATCGACATTGTCGCCCACCGGAACGGTAAGTTGCGCGTTAGTGCGGACCCAGTGGTAGTTGCTCCACGCGTGATTGGCCAGAACCGGTGCAGCCAGCGCGGCAAACGGCAGCGCAACGGCAAGACCCAGCGCGACTCGGCGGTGAGCAGATTTCTTGAAAAATGCCATTTCAGAATTCCCCTTCCAACATTTCTGTAATTTTCTTACAGAAATTTTCCCATTCTTATTATTTTTGACAGCTCCGGAACCTGTTGGTTTCGACCCGCTAGGCAATTGATAACCCATTCAAAATCGACCGCAAGATTAACCTCGGATTTACTGTGAATTGCCGGTCTGGGGCGGCTCGAAGCTTGCCGGAGCAGGCTCGGCAGGGGGTGAGGCTTCATCGCCAAAACGACGGTGGCGGACGATTCGCGGCGTGATCACGATATACAGCTCGGTCTTCGAACGGGTCGAGCGGCGGTTGCTGAAAGCCTGCCCCAGCAGCGGAATATCCCCCAGCAGCGGGATTTTTGACCGGGTGCTCAAGGAATTCTCCTGAGTCAGCCCACCGATCACGAAGGTTTCCCCGTCGCGGACCGAAGCCGATGTTTCCGCCTCGCGCTGGCTGATCGTGGGATAGCCCTGCGAAAAGCCGGTCACACTGGAGACCACACCATAGATATGCGAGGTTACAAACCCATCCGGGCTGACCCGCGGGGCGATCTGCAGCGTCACGCCTACATTAACATATTGGACCTGCTGCGACACGGCGTTGACCCCGGACAGGGCAATCGAGGTGAGGATCGGCAGAGCATCGCCGGTGATGATCTTGGCCGTCGAGCCGCTTTGCGCAGCGATTCGCGGGCGCGAAACAATCCGCCCTTCGCCCTTCTGGACCTGGGCATAGATCGCGACCTGCAGGTTGAAGCCGGGCTGGATGATCCTTGGATCAAGCCCGAATGGCACATATTCGCCGTATTTCAGCGTTCCCGTACCGATCTGGCCCGCCGCATTGTTGAAATCGAGCCCGACTGCTTTGGCCCCCTGTTCGGTCAGCTCGACGAACTGAGTTTCCAGAATGACGCTGTCGACTGGAACATCGATCAGCGCGATCTGCGCCTTGATCCGCGCGATCCGCCCGGGCGAACCTTTGACCCAGATTGCGTTGAGCCGCCGATCAACCGCCATGCTGCTATCGACCGATTGGCCAAGCGGGCGATCCTCATTCTGATTCTGGTTTGGCTGGGTATAGCTGGTGGTCGAATTGGTGCCGGGAGAGCCGAACCCGGGCTCGCGCCGGATGAAGATATTATTGGGTTTGATCGTGATCCCCTCGGTCAGCAGGCCCACCACTTCGCTGACATCGGCATATTTGAGCATGACCATTTCAAAGCCATCCTCGCCCGGCGGGGGATCATAGGCCTTGGGCAGCTGCGCCGCAGTCAGCAGAGGCTCGTCACCCGAATTGACCGGACGGCTTCCCAGTGCTTCGGCCCCGGTCAGTTTGCTGACAGTTATCAGCAAACCTTGCGTTCCGCTTTTGCTGGCGGTGATTTTAGCCGGAGCAGTGGCCGAAAAGCGCAAGGCCAGCCCGCCATCACTTGGTTCGATCTCGATCGAGCGGACGAATGATCCGTAATCACTCCGTGCCGGCACTGCGCTGCTGCGCGAGGCCCGGGCCAGAATCAGCGTCGGGAGGCCCGGATCATCAGATTTGGCCGAATAAGTGCCCGCCGCGGGCGAAAGCGTAAGCTTGAAAACGGCCTGATTGGCGCTTTCGCCCAGTACGGTGATGGCCACCAGGGTCGATTGCGCACCACCATTCTGAGCGAACACCGGGGCACGCTGGCCCAGAAACACCGCGGCAAGCAGGCATGCCAATATTCTGAGACTAATGGCCTGCATCAGTATTTTTTGAACCACCCTGTCTGGTCAAGGACAAGACACTATCACCAAGCTGACGTTCGGCAAGCTATCCACACGGCTGTCCCCCGAATATCCAGATTGCAGTCCGGGCCGGTCAGTCCTTGAATGATATAATCGGCTCCAGCACAGCAAAGCTCTCGGACAGCGGCACATGCTCCAGTGGCGGCAGGATCATATCCGGAGCATCGATCGCCGTATCGGGGAGCCGGTCCAGCAGATCGCGCAGCAGCGTCAGCCGACCGCGCTTCTGATCGTTGAAATCAACCAGCGTCCACGGCGCGTACTTGGTATGCGTGGCTTTGAGCATCACCGCCCGTGCAGAAGTATATTCGGCATATTTCTCCCGCGCAGCAAGATCGATGGGGGAGAGTTTCCAGCGCTTGAGCGGATCGTCCAGCCGCTCGGCAAAGCGGGCTTCCTGCTGCGCCTGATCGGTGGTCAGCCAGTATTTGAACAGCAGTATGCCATCATCAACCAGCAGCTTTTCAAAATCAGGAGCTGCTTTGAGGAAGGCCGCGACCTGCGCATCATCGGCAAAGCCCATGACTTTTTCGACCCCGGCCCGGTTGTACCAGCTGCGATCGAACAGCACGATTTCGCCCTTGCCCGGCAGATGCGCGGCATAGCGCTGGAAATACCACTGGCCCTGCTCCGCCTCGCTCGGCTTGGCCAGAGCGACAATCCGGCACTGGCGCGGATTGAGCGGCCCGGCCAGCGCCTGGATCGATCCGCCCTTGCCGGCCGTATCACGCCCTTCGAACAGCACCACCACCCGCGCGCCGCTGGCCGCGACCCAGCGGGCCATGGCGACCAGCTGTTCCTCCAGCGGGGCATAGAGTTTATCAAATTTCTTGCGCTTAAGTTTGCCCATGGCGAATTCCTTTGTTTGGTGACAACTTGCGCGCTTCAATCCGCCAGCGCAATGTTTGCTCCCGCCGCGCAGTGGTGATAGAAGTTGCAAGTGTAACTATGTCTGATGCCCTCACCCTTGCCCCCGATTACACCAGCCTGCCCGAAATGGGCGGGCAGCTGTTCACCGCACCGCTGATCCGCCCGGCCCATGTCGGCGATGATTGGCTGGAGCCGGAGCAGCGCCGCTACACGGCGGATGAACACGCCATCTGGGACGATCTCTATGCACGCCAGCTGGATGTCCTGCCGGGCCGCGCGGCCAGCGCGTTTATGGCGGGCCTCCAAAAGCTGGGACTGGGGCGCGGCGGGGTGCCCGATTTCACGCGGCTTTCCGCAGAGCTGACCGCGCTGACCGGATGGAGCGTGGTCCCGGTGCCGATGCTGATCCCCGATCATGTGTTCTTCTGGCATCTGGCCAATCGGCGCTTTCCGGCGGGCAATTTCATCCGTACCCGCGAAACCTTCGATTACATTCAGGAACCCGATGTGTTCCACGATGTATTCGGCCATGTGCCGATGCTGGCCGATCCGGTCTATGCCGATTACATGCTGGAATATGGCCGCGCCGGATGGAAGGCGATGCGCTATAACCGGCTGAAATCGCTGGGCGCGCTTTATTGGTACACGGTCGAATTCGGGCTAATCATGGAAGGTGATGATCTGCGTGCCTATGGCGCGGGGATCCTCTCTGGCCCTACCGAAGCGGTCTATGCGGTAGAGGCAAAGTCTCCCAACCGGATTTTCCTCAATGTCGATCGGGTGATGCGTACCGATTATGTGATCGATGATCTGCAGCCGACCTATTTTGTGATCGAAAGCTTCGCCGATCTCTATCGCCAGACGGTGGAGCGCGATTTCGACCGGCTGTATCGCACCCTTGACCCCGGCTTCACCTATGCCAATTCGGCGGTGATCGATGTCGATAATGTGTTGCAGCGCGGGACGCAGGAATATCTTTTGCGCGGCGGGCGCGGATCAGGGGCAACGCCGGTTTGAACCCCGGAAAGATTGGCTCACACGAAGCCACGAAGATGTTGTCCGAGCAGCACCTCCGCTCTTTCAATCCAGCGCTTTGTCCAGATTGATTCAGGAGCCTGCGGCTCGGGGCGACAGCTTAGTGGTTTCGTGTGAGAAAAATCAGCGCGACAACAGCACAATCGCCAGGATTCCCGCCGCAATCCGGTACCACGCAAACGGCGCGAAGCCCGAACGGCTGATATAGGCAACGAACACCTTGATCACCGCCAGCGCCACCACGAAAGACACCGCAAAGCCCAGCGCGATCTCGTTCCAGCCAACCGGCCCGGTCCCGGCAGCCAGCACCGCGCGGTTATCCCACAGCTCCAGCGTGGTCGCGCCCAACATCGTCGGAACCGCGAGGAAAAAGCTGAACTCGGCCGCAGTGCGCCGCTCGATCCCCATCGCCAGCGCGCCCATGATCGTCGCGCCCGAACGGCTGATCCCAGGGATCATCGCGATGCACTGAAACAGCCCGACCCCCAGCGCTTGGCGCAAGGGCAACTGGGCAACGCCGCTGGCGGGGCCGGGCTTGGCCCAGCGCTCAACCCCAAGGATCGCAATACCGCCCGCCAGCAATGCCCAGCCGACCACCAGCGGACTGCCGAGCATCACGTCAATCTGGTCCTTCAGCGCCAGCCCCAGCACCGCCGAGGGCAGGAAGGCAAGCAGGATATTGCGCAAAAACGCCAGGCTCATCGGTTCAAGCCGCAGCAGACCCCGGCCGACCGCCCAGAAGGTCCGCCAATATTGCACCACCACCGCCAGGCTCGCGCCCAGCTGGATCACCACATTGAACACTTTCCACGTTTCGGCATCATAGCCGAAGATTTCAGAGGCAAGGATCAAATGCCCGGTCGAAGAGACGGGGATGAATTCGGTCAGCCCCTCGACAATGCCGAGCAGGATGGCGGTCAGGGTCAGATCCATCAATTCACCTCGATTGGCGCAGTGGTGCGGTCGTCAAATTGCAGCGCCGCCAGCCGCGCATAAAGTCCGCCCGCGCGGCTTAGCGCATCATGCGTTCCGGTCTCGACAATCCGGCCCCGATCCATCACCACAATCCTGTCTGCCTGGCGCACTGTCGCCAGCCGGTGGGCGATCACCAAGGTCGTCCGGCTGGCCATCAACCGGTCAAGCGCGTCCTGGACCAGTCGTTCGCTTTCGGCATCCAAGGCGCTGGTTGCCTCATCCAGCAGCAGGATCGGTGCATCGCGCAGCAATGCCCTTGTAATGGCGATGCGTTGGCGTTGCCCGCCCGATAGCCGCGCGCCGCTTTCGCCCAGAAAAGTATCGAGGCCTTGGGGCAGTTCGCGCAGGAATTCCTCGGCATTGGCATCGCGCGCCGCCTGCCAGATCGCCTCGTCCGAGGCCTCCCAATTGCTGTAGCGCAGATTATCACGCGCATCGGCCGCAAACAGGATCCCCTCCTGCGGGACCAGCGCCATCCGGCGGCGGATTTCGGCGGGATCAACGGAAGTCAGCGGTACGCCGTCCAGCTTGATCGTGCCTGATTGGGGATCGTAAAACCGTTCGGCCAGCTGAAACAGGGTTGATTTCCCCGCTCCCGACGGACCGACGATCGCCACTGTCTCGCCCGGCTCCACGACCAGCGAAAAATCGGCCAGCGCCGAGCTTTCCAGCCGGGTCGGGTAGCGGAAATTGACATGGTCGAACGTGATCTGCCCGCGCGGCGGAACCGGCAGCGCCAAAGGCCGGGCCGGCGGGGCAATCGCGGGTTTTTCATTGAGCAGCTCGTTCAACCGGCTCGCCGCGCCAGCCCCGCGCAGCAGATCGCCGTAAACCTCGGTCAGCGCGCCAAACGCGCCCGCGACAAGCCCGCCGGTCAGCACAAAGGCTGCAATCGTGCCGCCGCTGATCGTGCCCTTGGCAACGCCCAGCGCGCCTTGCCACATCAGCGCGGTGATCGCGCCGAAGATCAGCAGGATGATGATCGCGGTCATCGCCGCGCGCAGCATGATCCGGCGCTTGGCGGTGGTGAAGGTCGCCTCGACCGCGACGGAAAACCGCTCTCGCTCGCGGCTTTCCTGGTTGAACGCCTGGACGATTTTCATCGCGCCAAGCACTTCAGACACCATCGCGCCGATATCGGCAACCCGGTCCTGGCTGGAGCGCGAGACATTACGCACCCGCCGCCCGAACCACACAATCGGCAGCACGATCAATGGGATAGACAAGGCGAGCCCCAGCGTCAGCTTGGGCGCAAGGGTAAACAGATAGCCCAGCCCGCCGATCCCCATGATGATGTTCCGCAGCGCCACTGATACGGTGGTGCCGACCACCTGTTCGATCAGCGAAGTATCAGCGGTCATCCGGCTGGAGATTTCCTTGGGGCTGTTTTCCTCGAAAAAACCGGGGGCAAGCCGCAGCAGATTGGTCTGCACTTTCAGGCGGATATCCGCGACAACCCGCTCTCCCAGCCAGGAGACGAAATAGAACCGCATGGCTGTGCCCACTGCCAGCACCACCACGATCAGCAGCAAATAGCGAAACCACCGCCCGATGTCGTCAGGATTGCCGCCAGCGGCAAAGCCCTTGTCGATGATCAGCTTGAACCCTGAAGGGATCGCCAGCGTGGCCGATGCGGTGATCAGCAGCGATACCCCCGCCAGCGCGAGCTTACCGGGATAGGCAATCGCTGCATCCCAGATCATCCTGAGCGGGCCAAGGCTTCGCGCAGGCCTGGCTTCAACCGGGGCCATCGTGGTGGGTTCAGCGCCCAGAGCGCCTTCGGGTTCTGCATCCATGCCGCGCAACTAGCGCAGCAGAGCGGCCCGGCCAAGGCAAAGTGGGAGTTGCGTACCTATTGTGCGGCGCAGTGCAAATTATTGCATTGCACCATTGGCTGAATCCCGCCACGATGCAGGCAATTCGCGGTATCAAGGCCGCACGCAGGGGAACGCACTTGCTATATACCGCCCATGAATTTCAGCGCAGCTGGATGAATGCTGCCAGCACCATGGCGTCCTTTGGTGCCGGAATGCTGAACAATCCGGCCCTGCCGTTCGGTTATAGTAGCCTGGGATCGATCATGTCTTCGGCGCTGGAAGTGTTCGCCCATGCCGCCGCGCCCTATGGCAAGCCGGCGTTCGATATAATGACGGTGACGGTGGATGGCTCGGCCTATCCCGTAACCGAGGCGATTGTGAAGCACGGGGCCTATTGCAACCTGCTGCGCTTCACCCACCCAGGCCTGCCCAAGGATGCGCCCAAGCTACTGCTCGTCGCCCCGATGAGCGGGCATTACGCCACGCTGCTGCGCGGCACGGTAGAGCGGATGGTGGAGCGCGCCGAGGTATACGTGACCGATTGGGCAGACGCGAAGATGGTTCCGCTTGAGGCCGGTCACTTCGATCTGGATGATTATATCGATTATCTGGTGGGCTATCTGGAGTTTATCGGGCCCCAGACAAATGGCCGGGGCGCGCATATGATGGCGGTGTGCCAGCCTTCGGTTCCGGCGCTGGCGGCAACCGCGTTGATGAACGGTAACAAGCACCCCTGCCGCCCGGCCACGCTGACCATGATGGGCGGCCCGATCGACACCCGTGAAGCGCCCACCAGCGTCAATGATCTGGCGATGCAGCGCCCGATCGCCTGGTTCCGCCACAATGTGATCGCCACTGTTCCGCTGCATTATCCGGGCGCCGGACGCCGGGTTTATCCCGGCTTTCTTCAGCTCACGGGGTTCATGAGCATGAACCTGGGCAGTCACATGATGAGCCATTATCACATGTTCAAGCATCTGGTGGTCGGCGCGGATGAAAGCGCGGATGCGACCAAGGCATTCTACGATGAATATCGCGCGGTCTGCGACATGAACGCGGATTACTACCTTCAGACGGTCGAGGAAGTGTTCCAGAAGCATTCGCTGCCCAAGGGTGAGTTTGTTCATCGCGGCCAGCGGATTGATCTTGGCGCGATCACGGACACCGCAATCCTGGCGATCGAGGGCGAGCGTGACGATATCTCGGGGATCGGTCAGACCAAGGCCGCGCTGCATCTGACCCCCAACCTTGCCGCCGCCAGGAAGAAATACCACCTCGCCCCGGAAGTTGGCCATTACGGCATCTTCAACGGCAGCAAGTGGCGCAATCTGATCGCCCCGGTGGTGGAAGACTGGATGGCCCAGCACGCCAAGGCACGGCTGAAAGCGGTGGCTTAAACCGGCGGGGTTTCCACCTGCACCCCGAACATCCGCCGGAGCACCCGCCGCGCCAGCAGCAGCAGCCAGACCGCCAGCGCCAGCAGCAGCGCCGTAATAGCGCCCGCCGCCAGCGGGTATTTATAAGTCAGGAACAGCAGCCCGCTGGTTGCCACATCCTCAGCCGAGGATACGATCACATTGCTGAACGGTTCGGGGCTGGCGTTGACCACGGCCCGCGCGCCTGCCTTGCCGCCATGGGCCAGCAGCGCCCCACCGCCACCCAGAATGAAGGCGATCGCCTGGGTCGCAGGATCGCCGGGATCGACCACCGCCAGCGCCAGCAGCGCGCCGCCCAGCGGGCGGATCAGCGTGTGAACCATATCCCAGATACTATCGAGCCAGGCGACCTTGTCGGCAAAGAATTCGCACAGCGCAGCAACCCCGGCGATGCCCATCACCCACGGATTGGCCAGGATCTGCAGCGAAGCCAGATGCTCGGGCAGCGGCAAGACACCAAAATGCATCGCCGCGCCCGTTGCCAACACACACAGATACAGCCGCCAACCCGCGAGCAGGCTGACACTTCCTGCGATTCCCAGAATTTCGACAATTCCAAGCTGATCAATCATGATCCGCGTTCCCCTGCTCAAGTCACTGAGAAGATGCGCGCTTAGCCGTTTTTAGGCAAGCCGCGCAGGATCCGGCGCACCGAGCCGAATCAGAGGACTTCGAACAATCCAGCAGCACCCATGCCGCCGCCGACACACATCGTGACAACCACATATTTGGCCCCGCGGCGCTTGCCTTCG
>JAYVKX010000199.1:0-2894 GCA_043768005.1 Novosphingobium sp.
GGCTGGCCGGATGAAAGTTTCCCCGCCAACGCAGTTGTTTCGGAACGCAAAAGCGTTAACGAAGCCACTGTATTTACGGGATTTGATTAGGGGCGATCAGTCGAGCAGCAGGACTTTTTCGTCCGGGTGGACCATGTTCAGGTCCGACCGCAGCAACTGGCCGGCCATGTCAGGATCGACATGGGCGGGATCGAGTAGCGCCACCCGGTTCTTCAGCACATCGCGCTGCGCCACAATCTGTTGAAGCTGCTTTTGCCGTTCTTCCAGCAAGCGACTGTTTTCGCTCCACGCCAGGATCCCGCTGGGGCCGATTGTGATCCATGCCCCCATTACCAACAAACAGGCCAGGGCCAGAGCCTGGGTCAGGCGTTCCTTGGCAAGTTTGGGTTGGACCGTGGAATTCATGGCTAACTTAGAATCATAATTGATTCAGCAGTTCAAGAAGAAACTTTACCTGACGGTGTGAAATCCACAGAAAAATGCACCCGGACAGAAACTGTCCGGGTGCAATCAGGCCGCAATGGCAGAAGGAGGGAGGATCTTGCAGCCGGATTTTGGTTAGTTGCCCGAGGCCGAACCCTGGGCGTCGGAGTTGCTGGCCTGATCGGCGGCGATCGACTTGATCTGGCCTTCGCCAACGACACTGACCAGAACATTGCCATCAACGCTGAACGCGCTGGCCGGCAGGGTCGCAGTGGCGCCGTCAACCATGACCACCAAAGCCTGCACGTTGCCCTGGGCGTCGGCGATAACCTGGCGAACCTTGCCGATCTTTTCGCCATCGGCGTCGAACAGCTTCATGCCTGGCTTCACGTCGAAGGTGCCGGCCACATCGCTGGCTGCACTTCCTGCCAGGGCTAGATTGCCAGCCGAACCGTTCAGCATTCCGCTAAGCGAACCATTGGCCGAGCCAGTGGCAGTGCCCAGACCATTAAGAGCCGAACCAGCCTGAGTGCGGGCACCCTGGACCGTGCTGGTGGTGGTATCACGCACCTTGCCAACGGCTTGGCCAGCAGTGCCGCGAACGGTCTGGACAGTGCCCGTCAGACCATCGGTGCCGATCAACTGCGCATCGGCCGAGCCTGCACCGCCAGCCTGGGCCGAGCCGCGGCCACTTCCGGAGACGTTGCCAAGCGGACCTGTAAGGCTCTGGTTGGTGTCAGCCGAACCCTTGCCGCTGGCCGAACCCGATGCCTTGACCTGACCCGAGCGGGTATCCGCGCCGTGGCTGGATGCGGCAGTGGCCGAACCGGTCACGGTGCCAATCGTGCTGCTGGTCACCGGCGGCATCGAAGGAAGCGTAGGCAGCGAACGGGCGACCGACCCGGCCCCGCCGATAACGCCGCCTAAGCCGCCGCCAAGGATCTGTGCATTGGCCGGGTTGGCGATTGCAGCCAGCGCGACAGCGGTAAAGAGAGTGATCTTCTTCATGATTTGGTCCTTTCGAATATTGGGCGAAGCGGGCTCTCCCGATCGCTCAATGTGACAACGGACCACGCCAGATTTTTACTTCAGAAGAATTCGAAAAAAATTCTAGCGGCAATTACCGCACAGCAAACCACGCCCGGTTTTGGGATCGGGGCTACGCTTGCTCAGCGGCGAAGCTTCGCTATCAAGCGTCGCGATGATCCTTGTGGCAGGGATGCCGCGACCGATTGCCGCAGCTGCACGAACTGCCACCAGCGGAGCGGCGAATGAGGTGCCGCGCACTGGCACCAGTTTTCCGCTTCGATCTTGCGCCGCAAATCCTGCGCCTGGTGCGGCATAATCAACATGCAGTGCACGCCCGGCCTCAATCAGCACGCGGTTTCGCGCGTCGACCCCGGTGATGGCCAAGACGCCCGGATAGGACGCCGGGTAGCTGGGCGGTGCGGCCGGGCCATCGTTGCCCACTGCTGCCACGACAACCACGCCGCGCACCTGCGCTGCGCGTACCGCGCGCTCGATCAACGGATTGCGCGGGCCGACCAGACTGATCGAGATTACCCGCGCCCCATTTGACACCAGCCAGCCCAGTGCGTTGGTAATCGCCAGCGCCGAGCCGCCGGCCCGGTCTGTGCCATAGACATCGGCCACCAGCACGCGCCGAGCCCCGGCGCGCATTGCCAGCGAAACCACCGCAGAGCCATGGTTGCTGGGAATGGGCGCCCCTTGGGCAAAGCCGCGGCTGGCGGTGACGCCTTGCATCGCGCCACCATCGATAATGCCAATCGTCGTTGCGACCGGCGCTCCCGGCGCACCGCCAGCCGGAACGCCCGATCGGCTCGATCCGCTCTGAAAATGCAATTGGTCACTGGTGACTTCGGCTGCAGGCACTATCGTGCGCAGCAGCTTTTGCGCTTTGGTGAGTGACATGCCGACCGGCACTCTTAATTCCACGACGTCCAGATCAAGTCCTTCGATCGCGACGTCACCGCTTGCGCTAAAGCCCAATGCGTCAACCGCAGTCCGCGTGGCGGGATCGGGATCGATCAGCAAAAGCACCCCGCGCCGGGCTGGTTCGCCATCCATATCGCGCTCGATAAATTCACGGTTGCCAGCAACCAGGGCCTCTAGCCGATTAAGCCGCGCCTGACGCAGCGCGGTGCTGACCTGACTTGCCGTTCCGCCAAGCAAACCATCAGCGGTGCCCAGTGGCGCTTCAAGCAATGCACCTGCATCGGGCAGCTGCGGCAGACCTGCACCCAGCAAGCCCTGTGCGGCCAATGGCGGGGCCAAAACCAAAGCCAAAGCCATAAAAACTGCGAATAAGCGGTGCATCATGGTTACTCCTTTACAAATTTTTTGCATCTTGTGAATGAAACGGCTGACCACGTTCGTTTCATCCAACAGAAATGGAGCTCATGCAGGAAGACCCGTTCCTTGCCGGATTGACAGCCTTGTTGCCGCGGATG
>JAYVKX010000200.1:0-2211 GCA_043768005.1 Novosphingobium sp.
TGGTTGAAGCTTTCGTTGGCAAGGAAGCCAATGTCATCACCCGCTTGAAGATGGCAACGCCGCTGCAGGTCAATCTGCGGGTCCGCTTTGCCGAGGTTAGCCGTACGCTGGTTCGTGCGCTGGGGATGAATTTGGCCTCGCTCGATACCACCGGTGGCTTTGCCTTTGCGATTGCGCAGGGCCGAACCGGCGCGGTGACGATCGATTCGACTGGCGCAGGCTCGATCAAGGGCACCGCCGGCAAAACCACCATCGGCGGGCTGGGCAAGTTCCTTGGCCTTGATCTTGGCGGCGCGCTTGATCTTGCCGAACGCGATGGCCTGGTTACCACCCTGTCCGAACCGAACCTGACCGCGCTTTCGGGCGAAACGGCAGATTTCCTGGCGGGCGGCGAATATCCGATCCCGATCAGTCAGGGTCTGGGGGCCACTTCGATCGAATACAAGAAGTTCGGGGTCAGCCTGTCCTATACGCCAACGGTGCTGGCCAATGGCCGGATCTCGATCCGCGTTCGCCCCGAAGTGTCCGAATTGTCGAGCCAGGGCGCGGTTACGCTCAACGGCTTCCAGGTTCCCTCACTGACGATCCGCCGCGCGGAAACGACGGTTGAGCTTGGCTCTGGCCAAAGCTTCATGATCGCCGGATTGATGAGCAACAACGCCCAGAACACAATCGACAAGGCCCCCGGCGTGGGTGACATCCCGATCCTGGGCAATCTGTTCCGCTCGACCGAGTTCCGCAAGGGCGAGACCGAGCTGGTGATCGTCGTGACGCCCTATCTGGTCAATCCGGTGGACGCCAATGACATCAAGCTGCCAACCGATGGGCTGCAAAGCCCCAATGTCGCCCAGCAGTTGTTCGGCAATATGGAAAGCGATGGGAAATCTGGCGCTAGCCGCCCGGTGCCGATGGCCGTGCCGCAGACCGCGCCTGGCCCCAAGGTGGGCGAGCTGATGGTTCCGGCGACGCCTGCTGCCCCGGTCAAGCCGGAAAAATCACGTCGCAATCGCCGTTCCGCTGATGCCGCACCGGCAGCAGCGCCCGGCTTCAGCCTGAATTGAGAGAGGTGAAACCCATGCGCAATTCCATGTACCGCGCGGCCCCTGCCGCCTTCGCCCTCTCGCTTGGCCTGATGCTTGCCGGTTGCGGCGGCATGCCGACCAATCGCAGCCTTGAAAGCGTGCATCAGCCGCTGGTCGAGCGCACCAACTACACGCTTGACGTGACCACCGGCCCCGGCGGCATGTCGGTTCCCGAACAGCGCCGCTTGGCGGGCTGGTTCGAGGCGATGGACCTGCGCTATGGCGATCGCATCTCGATCGATGATCCGCTGAGCAGCGGCGCAACCCGCTCTGCTGTGGAAGCCGTTGCCTCGAAGCACGGCCTGCTGGTCGGCGATCAGGCACCGGTCACTCCCGGCTTTGTCAACGCCGGCACGGCCCGGATCGTGGTGACACGCTCCAGCGCCTCTGTCCCGGGCTGCCCGGATTGGTCGGCCAGGTCCGATGCCAACCTTGGCAATGCCACCAGCACCAATTTCGGCTGCGCGATCAACAGCAATTTTGCTGCGATGGTCGCTGATCCGGAACATCTGATCCACGGCGCCAAGGGCACCGGTCAGACGGTGCTGGCAAGCTCTAACAAAGCGATCGAGACTTATCGTGAGGCCGCGCCAACGGGCGAAAAAGGCCTGAAGCAGGTCTCCTCTGAAGGTGGGAAGTAAGCCATGAATGCTCCTTGGAAGCCCGGCGTGCAGGGAAACCGCGATGCCTTTGCCGCATTCATTTGCGATGAAGCAGCGCTGGATGTGCTGCGTCCTGTAGTCATCGAAATGGGCTGGCAGCCTGAAAAGTGCAACAAGGGCGGCCTGCGTAACGCTGTCCAGTCGCTCTCGATCACGGCCAGTCCCAACATCCTGCTGGTCGATTTGTCAGAAAGCGGCGATCCGCTGAACGACATCAATGGACTGGCCGAAGTTTGCGAGCCCGGCACGGTGGTTATCGCGGTGGGCCAGGTCAATGATGTGCGGCTGTACCGCGATCTGATGGCCAGCGGGATCCACGATTATCTGCTCAAGCCGCTTTCACCGGGTCAGGTCCGCGATGCGCTGGTCAATGCCCAGACGATCTTCTCCACCCCCAAGCATCACGATGCCTCATCGGTGAAAAAGCACATCTCCACCGCGGTGATCGGCACGCGCGGCGGGGTTGG
>JAYVKX010000201.1:0-2531 GCA_043768005.1 Novosphingobium sp.
GCGGTCGAAGCGCCTGGCGATTTCAGCCACATCCCGCTCGATGTCAAAGGCACCGCTTTCCAGGAAGCTTGCTGGCGCGAATTGCAGCGCATTCCTGCCGGAGAGACGCGGACTTATGCCGAGATCGCCGCCGCTGTCGGCAAACCCAAGGCGGTGCGCGCAGCGGGATCGGCCAATGGAGCGAACAACGTCGCGGTGCTGATCCCGTGCCATCGGGTGATTCGTACTGGCGGCGGGCTGGGCGGTTATGCATATGGCCTCGAAATCAAGCGCAGGTTGCTGGAGAAGGAAGCAAAATGACGGACTCAATCGCAGCGTTCAAGGCGCTCCACATCCCCGGCGATCCGCTGGTGCTCTACAACATCTGGGACGCGGGCAGCGCCAAGGCGGTGGCGAGTGCTGGGGCCAAGGCGATCGCGACCGGCAGCTACGGAGTCGCTGAAGCGCAAGGCTTCAAGGATGGCGAAACTTTCGGGCTGGACGAAGTGCTTACCAATCTGTCGCGCATCCTGCGCGTCACCGACTTGCCGGTGACGCTCGACATGGAAGCGGGCTATGGTGCCAATCCGGCCGAAGTCGGGCGTTCGGTTGCTGCCGCGCGCGATGCCGGTGCTGCGGGTATCAACATGGAAGACCGAATGCCCGGCCAGACCGCTTTGGTCACGATTGCCGAACAGGCGGCGCGGATCGCTGCTGCTGCGGCAAGCGGATTGTTCGTCAACGCACGCACCGATGTCTATCTCGGCAAGAAATCCGATCAACTGACTTCCAGCCTGGTCGGCACTGCGATCGAGCGCGCCAAGGCCTATGCCGATGCCGGCGCTAGCGGGTTGTTCGTACCGTTTCTGGGCGATCACGCGACCATCGCCGCGATCTGCGAAGGCTCACCGCTGCCGGTCAACATCCTGTGGGCACCGGGGCGCGGTGATCGGGCCACGCTGGCCGCGCTGGGCGTGGCGCGGATCAGCCACGGCCACGGGCCATGGGCGGCGGCGATGAACTGGCTGGCAAAGCAGGCCGAGGCGGTGTTTACCGGCGACGATCCCGACTACGGCTGAGCCGCGCCATGCTTTGCCGGGACGTCTGTCTCGGGCGTCTTGGTCCCGTCGCGCATCGCTTTGAGCTGGGCGAGGAGTGCTGCGCCCTGCTCACTGCCGTGGGGATCATAGGCAAGGATTTCGACCAGCTTGATAGCGGGACCGTATTGCTCCTGACGGGCGAGATCGTAAGCATAGTTCATCCGCAGGTCGGCCGCCTCGGGTGCAAGAGCGAACGCCAGTGCCAGGCCGTCGCTGGCGATTTTGGGCGGCGAAACGCCCTGCATCGTAAAACTCTGGAAATATGCGGCAAGCGGTTCGGGATCGAGCGTGGCAGCGGCGTTGGCCTTGGTTACATAGCTGCGCGCAGCGCGCCAGCTGCCCGGCGTATCGTCGCGCGCGTCGCTCAGCCGGGTAAACATCAGGCGGGCCTTAAGCACATTGGCACGAACATGGTTCGGATCGATCGCCAGCGCACGGTCGACCGCCGCAAGCGTCGCGGTGGCAGCCGCCAGCTTGGCTGCATCTTCTGCCGCGCCATCGCCGATGGCCTGTTCGGCGCGGGCCAGCTCGAACCAGACGTTGGCATAGCCGGGGGCCTGACCTGCCAGTTGCAGGAGCGCGTCTCGGGTCTTGACCGACTCATTGCCGATTCGCCGCTTCAGGCCCAGCTCAACCAGCCGCGACGCGACCGGATCCAGTTCGGTGATCGCAATCGGACCATCGACCGAAACCGCCAGCTTCGACGAGACGGCAGAGATTTTCGAGCGATCCAGATAGCGATCAAGCGACCGGTCCAGTTCTTTCAAGTCGCCGAATGCGTTGATGGCGGCCTCGCGGTGCGGCGTGCCGTGAATGACTGCCTGCATGAAGCGTGGGAGCTGCCCGGCACGGGGTGGATCCATCGTCAGCATATGAACCAGCAGCCAGGAGCGACCATAAAAGGCGTCGGTCTGCTGGACGTTTTTGCGGATCGCTCCGTCGAACAGCAGGCTTTCGATCGGCACCTTCTGCGTCAGCAACAGCCCGTAGGCGCGGTGATAGGCCGGTCGACCCAGCATCCATTCGCCATTTGACTTGAAGGTGGCGGTGGAAACGAATTCGGCAAACCCCTCTATATACCAGGCCGGGTAAGGCGCGTTGAAATAGTGGAACATGAAGTGGTGCGCATATTCGTGGAACAGCACCGTATTGCCCGATAGATCGGTTTGAGTATTGGCCCGGGCACGGTTGGCGATGGCAAAGCTGCCCTCGGAGCGCGGCAGATAGATGCCCGCAGTCATTTCCTGCTTGTCGCCGACCATCCGCGCCACATCATCGGCCTGGGCGAGCATGTAGATCGTCAGCCGGTTGGGCGTATCCTCGCGCGGTATGCTTAGACGCAGGCGCAACAGGGCGTCGAAACGTTCGACATTTTCGGCAAATTGTTGCAGCTGGACAGCGTTGCCCGAACTATAGATAATGAAATTATGCGTATCGGCGCGCAGCCACTTG
>JAYVKX010000202.1:0-4407 GCA_043768005.1 Novosphingobium sp.
AAATAGGCATCATAGGCCCGCACATTACCGGTGCCGCCCAGGCCCGGCTTGCCCAGGGTGTGCCCGGCGGTCTGGGCCGCCAGCGCGGCGGCAACATTATCCGCGATATCGCCCTGAATCGCGAAAACCTCGGTCATCTGGCGATCAAATTGATCGCTCCACGGGGCAAAGCCGCTGCTCGCATCGGTCAGCGTGGCAGAGATTCGCAGCATATTGCCCGATCGCCGCACACTGCCGCTGAGCAGGAAGGCGACCCCCAGCTTGCGCGCCAGCGCTTCAGGCTCTGCCTCGCCGGATTTGACCGAGGCCGTTGATGTCGGGGCCAGCACTTTGAGCGCGGCATTGCGCGACAGGGCGGCGCGAATTTCCTCGGCCAGTCCTTCGGCAAAATAGGCCTCGTCAGGATTGGCGCTGAGATTGCGGAACGGCAGCACCGCAACGCTGTTGCGCGGCGTGTCGGTCCCGCCCAGAAGATTGAATTGCCAAGCCGCCAGCGCAGCCCCGCCCGCCGCAAGCATCGCACCGCCGCCGATCATCGCCCGGCGGCTCAGCCGCGGCGAGCTGGCCCCAGCTGCAACAGGCGTGCCGGGTTGGCCGGCCAGCACCGTAACCGCGCGGATCACCCGCTGAAACTCTGGCCCAGCAGCATTACCGCGCCACTTGGTGATGTCGATCAGCTGGACCTGGCGAAACCCGAGCGGTGCGGTGCTGCCATCAAGGCTTAACGGAACCAGCCGCCGCCGATCGCGTCCAGCGGTGGCTTCATCGCGGACCCAGTGCGAATCAACTGAGGTTTTTGACCACAGCACCACCACCGCATCGGCGCCTTCCAGCGCGGCCTCGGTTGTCGGCAGGAAAGTGTCGCCGCCTTCCAGCAGCCCATCCCACCAGACCCGCAGGCCAGCCTGTTCCAGCGCGGAGATGATCTGCACGGCGCGCTTCTGATCAGCGCGCGAATAGCTGACGAAGACGCTGGTCTGCGCGGGGGTCTGCGCGGGGGTCTGCGCGCGCGCCGGTGCTGTCTTGTCCGATTCCATTCATGCCCCGTTCGCTGCCATGCCGCTTGCAATCGCAGGCTGTTCAGCGCGGTGTAACGCCGCGCCTGCCCGGCAAGCAAGCAGATTGGAAATCGGACGGGCTGGAATTTCTAAGGGGAGGTTGGGGGTTAGGCGAAGTTCAGGAAACCTCGGCGTCGGCCCCAGCTTTTTCAGCCTCGCGGGTTTCGCGGGCCTGGGCGATTTCTGCGGCGCGTTCGGCCATCGCATCCCACGCAGCGGCAGAGCGCAGCGCGCGTTCGCGGACGTTTTCAAGTTTGCTGCCCGCCGCCTCGGCCCGGGCCTCGACAGCGCGAGCGAGGTAGAAATCTTCTTGCGCCATTATCGAGGATCCTTTCGGGCCGAGGGGTGGGACTTGATTAAGCCTGTCAGGCCTGGCGCAGGTTGGTTGCGCTCATCTTGCCGCGACGGTCTTCGGCCAGTTCATAGCTGACGCGCTGATCTTTTTCGAGCGTAGCCATGCCAGCTGCCTGAACGGCGCTGATGTGGACGAACGCGTCATTGCCGCCATTTTCTGGCTGAATAAAGCCAAAACCCTTGTCTTCATTGAAGAACTTGACGGTACCAACGATGGCGGCGGAATTGTCAGACATAGTGTATTCCTTGCGTACGGACGCCCGAACGTCGGGCGTCTAAGCCACGGGTAGCAAGAGAGGGAAAGAGGAGCGTTTAGGCGCCTTAGACCGACAGAGGCACCGTAGCCCATCCTAGATGGGCGCAATGGTGCAAAATTGCAAAGTATTCCTATTCGCCAGCCATGGCTGATCGCCAGTCAGGCCAATTCAGCAGTCAGAAATGCGATCAGCGCCTTGACCTTTTTCTGGCGCCATTGCGGCAGCGGCGCAACCAGCCAGTAACCGCGGCGGCACGGCTGCTCCTCGCCCAGCGCAGCGATCCGGCCCTGCGCATGCCAGCTCTGCGCCAGCAGCGCCGGAACCCGGGCACGGCCCATCCCGGCGGCGGCGGCGGCAAAAGCCTGGCCCGCATCCCCCACGGTCAGGGTTGCGGCTTCCTCGCCCTCATCGGCGGGCGTGGGATCGCCCGGCCAGGCGATCCAGCCACCTGCCCCCACGGTGATCCGCGCCGCCTCGCCCAGGCTCACTCCTTCAAGCTCGCCCGGCCCTTCGGCCCAGCGCACCGCAAGATCGAGGTTGGCCTCGGTAAAATCGGCGGCTTCATCATCGACCAGCGCGATCCGCACTTCAGGATTGGCCGCACGGAATGCGGCCAGCCGGGGCGCGAGCCAGGCGGCGAAGAAATCGCGCGGGGCGGCAATCGTATAGACATGGCTCGATTGCCCGGCCTGCATCGCCTGCACCGCATCTTCAAAATGCAGAAAGCCACTGCGCAGGGCTTCAAGCCCGGCGCCGGCCTCGTCAGTCAGCTCAAGCCCTTTGGGCGTGCGGCGAAACAGCACCACGCCCAGCAGATCTTCCAGCGCACGGATCTGCTGGCCGACGGCGGCCGGCGTTACCGCCAGCTCATCCGCCGCCCGGGTGAACGAGAGATGCCGGGCAGCCGCGTCAAACACGCGCAAGGCGTTCAAGGGCAAATGCGTGCGCTTCATGGCCGGACTGTTAGCCCGCCGTGGCCGGTGCAGCGAGCGGGAAATGCGGGATCGCCACTTCCAAGAGCGAGCCATCCTCGCGCTGGAAGGTATAAAAGCCTTCCATATTGCCATGCGGCGTGGTCAGCGGGCAGCCCGAGACATAATCATGGCTCTGCCCCGGGTGCAGCAGCGGCGTTTCGCCCACCACCCCGTCACCCTCGATCAGATTGATCATCCCGTGCCCATCGGTGATCCGCCAATGCCGGGTCAGCAATTGAACCGACTGGCTGCTGCCGTTCTCGATCCGGATATGATAGACCCAGAACCACTTCTCCGCCTCGATCCGGGATTGTTCCGGCAGGAAATTCACCGCGACGCGCACGGTGATGCCTGCGGTGACGGCGGCATGCTGGAAAAGCTCTCTCATAACCGGGCTAAGGTAGCGATAGTTTGGCCCAGCTTCAATCGCTGACAGGCCCCGCTGCAACAGATTGACGCAATCGCTTCCCCTTTTGGCATTATCGCCGTAAGGGGCGCACATCTGAACCGGAGCCCGGTAACTGGGTGCCGCCGCGCGCCAGCGTGATTTCTGGCCCAAACAATCGAGCACCCATGCCTTTTTCCGAACTCCCCACCCCACTGCGCGATGCGTTGGTCCAGCAGGGTTATGAAGCCCCCACCCCGGTCCAGGCCGCAGTAATCGAAGCCGAAGCCGTGGGCCGCGATCTGGTCGTCTCGGCCCAGACCGGCTCGGGCAAGACCGTCGCCTTTGGCCTGGCGATGGCCAGCGAACTTATCACCGATGAAGCGCTGTCAATGACCCGCACCCCGCTGGCACTGGTCATTGCGCCAACCCGCGAACTAGCGCTGCAGGTCAGCCGCGAGCTGACCTGGCTCTATGCCAAAACCGGCGCGCGGATCGCGACCTGCGTCGGCGGGATGGATGCGTCCAAGGAACGGCGCAATCTGGGCTGGGGCGCGGCGATCGTGGTGGGAACACCGGGCCGCCTGCGCGATCATCTGGAACGCGGCGCGCTGGACCTGACGGCGCTGCGCTGTGCCGTGCTGGATGAAGCGGACGAAATGCTCGACATGGGGTTCCGCGAAGACCTTGAGGAAATCCTTGACGCCACCCCCGATACCCGCCGTACGCTGCTGTTTTCCGCCACCATGCCCAAGCCGATCGTGGCGCTGGCCAAGCGCTATCAGCGCGATGCGCTGCGCATCTCGACCGTGGGTGATGATCGCGGCCACGGCGATATTACCTATCAGGCGATGGCGGTTGCGCCCTCTGACATCGAAAACTCGGTGATCAATCTGCTGCGCTTCCACGAAGCGGAAACGGCGATGCTGTTCTGCGCCACGCGTGACAATGTCCGCCATCTCCACGCCGCTCTGGTCGAGCGCGGGTTTGCCGCGGTTGCGCTGTCGGGTGAGCATAGCCAGAACGAGCGCAACCACGCGCTGCAGGCGCTGCGCGATCAACGCGCCAGGGTTTGCGTGGCGACCGATGTGGCCGCGCGCGGGATCGATCTGCCTAGCCTGAGCCTGGTGATCCACGTTGAAACCCCGCGCGATGCCGAGATCCTCCAGCACCGTTCGGGACGCACCGGCCGCGCCGGCAAAAAGGGCACCGCCGTGCTGATCGTTCCCTACCCGCGCCGCCGCCGGGTTGAAGGAATGCTCAAAACGGCACGGATTGCCGCCGAATGGATTGCAGTGCCAACCCCCGAAGCCATCCGCGCCCGCGATGCGGAACGGATGCTCGAAGCCCTGGTGGCCCCGGTTGAAGCGAGCGATATC
>JAYVKX010000203.1:0-5411 GCA_043768005.1 Novosphingobium sp.
AGGCTGCCGACGTGTTCGCCGCTGATCAATCCGGGGAGGTATTTCGCCTTCTGTTCGTCGGTTCCCCAGCGGCGGATCTGATTGACGCAGAGGTTGGAATGCGCGCCGTAAGACAGCCCGACCGAGGCCGAGGCGCGGCTGACTTCCTCAACCGCGATGACGTGTTCAAGGTAGCCCAGCCCCAGCCCGCCCCATTCCTCTTCCACGGTGATCCCGTGCAGGCCGAGCGCGCCCATCGCGGGCCACAGCGCACGCGGGAACCAATCCTCGGCATCGATCCGCACTGCGAGCGGCGCGATCTGATCATCGGCAAAGCGCGCGGTTGCATCGCGGATCATCATCGCGCTTTCGGACAAGCCAAAGTCGAATTCCGGGGTCGCGCGCATAGTCTCTCCTCAACTCGCAGCGGGCATAGCAACAATTGGAGCCAGATGAAAACCGTCGTCCCGGCTTGACCGGGGCCATTGGCCTCGTCGAGGCGAGTGCGGGATGATTAGGGCAACGGTCCCCGGTCAAGCCGGGGGCGACGCACGTCCTAAAACCCCGCCCCGTCAGGCCAGCCGGGCGCGGTGAGGCCCATCACCTTGAACAGCGCGCCCATCTGATCTTCACCGGCCAGCCGGTCCTTGGCGGCATGGATCGCCTCGGTATGCTGGGGGGCGAAAGCGGCCAGTGCATCGGCGCGGGCTTCGATCCCCAGTTCGCGCAGCCAGCCGCCCTGCGGCACCGTACCCAGCCAGTTGCAGCCGCGCGCCTGCGCGATCGGGGCCAGCGCGGCGAAATCGACATGGGCGGTAAGATCGGCCTCACCCGGATTCACGAAGGGATCGACTTTCAAATGGTTGCGCACCGCCTGCAAGGTCGAGCCATCGCGCGGCGCATCATGGCCATAATCGATGAACAGCGCCGCCCCGCCTTGCTCCATCAGCCGCCGGGCCACTTCATCGATTACCGCCGTCGCGCCCGGACAAAATTCGAGAATAGTACCAACCGCCGCTGCTCGGCGCGTTTCGGGCACGGCGGCATCCATCGGCTGGGGCCCGGCGATACAGATGAACCGATCATCCTCCACCGCCACCATCCGCTCGCGCCAGCCCTCTGCGGTCTTGACCAGCTGGCGGACCGGCAACGCATCGAGGAACTCATTGGCGACGATCAGCAGCGGGGCATCTGCCGGCAGGGCCGAGAGATCGTGGTGCCATGTCGCGCCGGGCACGGTGAGCAGCTGAATCTCCTGGAGCGCGGCCGAAGCCTCAACCAAATGGACTTCCGGCTCCAGCCCAAAGCGCCGCGCCGCCTGCAGCGCATCGCGCGCCAACGTACCGCGCCCGGGGCCAAGCTCGACATAATGGACCCGTTCCGGGCGGCCGGCGCGGATCCAGATATCGGCCAGCCACAGCCCGATCAGCTCGCCAAACATCTGGCTGATTTCGGGCGCGGTAACGAAATCGCCCGCAGCCCCCAGCGGATCGCGCGAGGAATAATAGCGGGCGCCCGCCTCACCCATATAGTGCATCAGGCTGATCGGGCCGGTATTGGCAATCAGCCGGCGGAAAATCGCGGCCAGCGGATCTCTGGCGGCAGGCCCGCTCATTATGGCTGAGCTGCCCCGCTTCCCAGCGGTGGACGCAGCAGCGCCCGGCCTGCAAAGAGCAACCCTACCAGCATCAGCGGAATGGTCAGCCACTGGCCCATCGACAGGCCGGTGCGGGCCGCAAATTCAGCCAGCTGGCTGTCTGGTTCGCGGAAGTATTCGACCGTGAACCGCGCCAGACCCATGCCAAAGGCAAAGATCCCGACCAGCAAACCGGGCCGCCAGCGGGCGCGGGTTTTCCAGAACAGCGGCAGCATGATCAGCGCCAGCGCCAGCCCTTCCAGCCCCGCCTCGTAAAGCTGGCTGGGATGGCGCGCGAAGGGTCCGCCATCGGGAAAGACCATCGCCCAGGGCACCTCCGGCCCGGCGACCCGGCCCCACAACTCACCATTCACGAAATTGGCGAGGCGGCCAAAGATCATGCCCACAGGAATGCAGACCGCCAGATAATCAGCCGTCCGCAGGAACTTGAGTCCGCCCTTCCACGAAACCCAGGCGATCGCCAGAACCACGCCGATCAGCCCGCCGTGGAAGCTCATCCCTCCCTCCCATAGCTTGGCCAGTTCTGCCGGATGCTTGAGCAGATACATGTCGGGCGAATAAAACGCGGCATAGCCCAGACGCCCGCCCAGGATGATCCCCAGCGTACAATAGAAAAACAGATCATCGGCATGACGCTGGCCCAGCGGCGAACCGGGGGCCTTGATCATCCTGGTCAGGTGCCAATAGCCCAGGATGATCGCCGCGAGATAAGCCAGGCTATACCAGCGCAGCATGAAGAACCCCAGGTCAATCCCCCGGGTCAGCCCCAGATCCAGCCAGTGAATCGGGGCCGCTGCACCTTGGGCGGCAAGCAATAGTGACAGCAAGGACTTAACCCCCTAAACGGGTGAGGACAGATAGCTTGGCAGCCGGAACAATCAGCGCCGCGCCTTCTGGCATAGAGCAGGCCGGGATACAAACGCGGCCACGGCGTGAAACAGGGCGCGCCGGTAAAATTGGGGAAAAGGAAGCCGAATGGCGAGCGAACTCGATAATGCCTTGGATTCAGTGATTGCACGTCTCTCCGGCCCCGATGGCCCGCTTGATACAGTACCATTTGAACGCTTTGGCCGAAGCCTGCCCATGCTCAAACTCGCGCCTGCGACGCTGACCGACTATATGGCGCATTTCTGCGCCCAGCACGCCGATGCCGAGTTTATCATCGATGGCGATATCCGACTGACCTTTGCCCAGACTCATGCTGCGGCCCGGATTGTGGCGGGCGGACTGATCGCCGGGCACCATGTCCAGCGCGGTGACCGGATCGGGATCGCAGCGCGCAATTCGGCCAATTGGGTGGTTGCCTATATGGCGATCCTGATGGCGGGCGGCTGCGCCACGCTGCTTAACGGCTGGTGGACCGGGGATGAGCTGGCCGGCGGGATCGCGCTGGCCGAATGCAGCATCGTCTTGTGCGATGCGCCCCGTGCTGCCCGGCTTGATGGGTTCGTCCATCCGGCCAGATTGATCATCTTTGACCATGGCGGGGATCCGCTGGTCGGCCTTGCTCCGCTGCTGGCTGGCGGCGGCGGCGCAGAGACGCCGCTGCCCGAGCTGACCGGGGATGATCTGGCCACGATCCTGTATACGTCAGGTTCCACCGGCCAGTCGAAGGGCGCCTGGTCAGATCACCGCGCGGTGATCCAGGGCACCATGAATTATGTCTGCCAGTCGCTGGTCGTGCTGACCTATCTTACCGACCGGGGCGAGGCGAGCGGAACGCAGCCCGCCGCGCTGGTCAATGTTCCGCTGTTCCATGTCACCGGGGAAGTGCCGCTATTTCTCCAGAGCTTTGCGATCGGCCGCAAGCTGGTGCTGATGCCCAAATGGGACGCGGAAGCGGCGATGCGCCTGATCGAGCAAGAGCGGACGACCTATTTCGTCGGTGTGCCGCTGATGAGCTTCGAGATCGCGACGCATCCCAATCGTGAGAAATACGATCTGTCGAGCTGCACCGCTTATGCTGCAGGCGGAGCGCCGCGCCCGGTGGAACATGTCACCCGGCTGCGCGCGGCCCTGCCCGATGCCTATCCGTTGCTCGGCTATGGCCTGACCGAAACCAACGGGGTGGGCTGCGGCAATATTAACGAGAATTACCTCGCCAAGCCCGGCAGCACCGGCACCGCCAGCCGTCCGCTGGTCGATCTGGCGATCCTTGATGATGATGGCAAGGCGCTGGAATCGCCCCGGATCGGCGAGGTTTCCATCCGTTCGATCTGCAATTTCAACGGCTATTGGAACAACCCCGAAGCCACTGCCGCTGCGATCATGCCCGATGGCTATTTCCGCACCGGTGATCTCGGCTATCTTGACGAGGACGGCTATCTGTTCATCGTTGACCGCAAGAAGGATATCATCATTCGCGGCGGCGAGAACATCTCCTGCCTCGAGGTTGAGCAGGCGATCTATGCTCATCCCGATATTGCCGAGGCCAGCGTGTTCGGCCTGCCCGATGAACGGCTGGGCGAGATGGTCGGCGCGGTGTGGCTGGCCAAGGATGGCCGCAGTCTGACCGAGGCGGTGCTACACCAGTTCCTGATTACCCGGATTGCCGGCTTCAAGGTTCCGGCGCGCTATTGGCAGGAGCATGAAACCCTGCCGCGGCTCGGCACCGAAAAGGTTGATAAACGCGCCCTGCGCGGACGCTACCTGCCGCTGTGGGAAGCCGAGCGGGGGCAGAAGGTCTAGGCGTGAGCGCCGGACGAGCCTCGTTTCCCTCCCGCGTCGCCAACCAGCGTGCGATCATCGACCGGCGCGCTATTGCCGGTAGCATCGCCGATGCCGTGGCGGCGAACGGTGCCGCCAAGGCCCGGCCACGCGTCGTCGAACTGCTCCGGGCCGCGCTGGCGGAGGGGCGTGGCGAAATCGCGCACCGGATCGCCGCCAAGCCATCAGCGGGCTATGAATGCGCCGAGGAACAGGCGTTTCTGATCGATCAGCTGGTCCGGGTGATCCACGATCATGTGACCACAGACATCTACCCCTCGGGCAATCGCTCGACCGGCGAGCGCCTCGCGATCATGGCGGTCGGCGGCTATGGCCGGGGCGAAATGGCCCCGCATTCCGATGTCGATATCGCCTTTCTGATGCCAGGCAAGCAGACCCCGTGGTGCGAGCAGGTGATCGAGGCGATGCTGTATTTCCTGTGGGATCTATCGCTCAAGGTCGGCCATTCCAGCCGCTCGCTCGACGAGATGGTACGCATGGCCAAAAGCGATCTGACGATCCGCACCGCGCTACTCGAAGGCCGCTATGTGTGGGGCGATCAAGCGCTGTTCGATAATGCCGAGGCGCGATTTTTTGCCGAAGTTGTCGCCGGGACCGAACGTCAGTTCGTTTCGGAAAAACTGGCCGAACGCAATGATCGCCACAAGCGGCTGGGCGATAGCCGCTATGTGGTGGAGCCCAATGTCAAGGAGGGCAAGGGCGGCCTGCGCGATCTCCACACGCTCTATTGGATCGGCAAATATATCCACAAGGTGCGCGGGTCCGCCGAGCTGGTTGCAGTGGGCTTGCTCAGCGCGAACGAGTATAAATCATTCCGCCGCGCTGAGAACTTCTTCTGGGCAGTGCGCTGTCATCTTCACACCATCACGGGCCGCGCCGAAGACCGGCTGACCTTCGACGTTCAGCGCGAGATTGCGGCGCGGATGCAGTTTTCCGACCGCCCGGGCAAAAGCGCGGTCGAGCGGTTCATGCAGTATTTCTTCCTCCAGGCCAAAAGCGTCGGCCATCTGACCGGGCTGTTCCTGGCCCAGCTGGACGAGCAATTCGC
>JAYVKX010000204.1:0-3197 GCA_043768005.1 Novosphingobium sp.
GATCTGTTCGAGCAAGGTCGATCCGGCGCGCGGCAGGCCCAGGATGAAGATCGGATCGGGCGCGGGGCTGCCTGATCCGGCAAGGCCCGCAAACAGCGCGGGCGAGCAATGTTCGATCTGCAAGGCGATCTCCTTGGAGATCTTGCGCCAGTCATAGCCCACCGCTTCGCGCTTCAGCCGATTGCCGCGCTCGTAATAGGCAAATGAGCCTGCGTGATCGCCGCGATCCTCCAGCGCCTTGCCCAGCGCGAAACACAGATGATAGCGATCCACCAGCTGCGTTGAAGTCGCCGCCTCTTGCGCCTGCATGGCCGCAATCTGGGTTTCGTCAAACCGATAGGTTTTGAGATTGGCGAGGCTCCAATAGGCATCGCCAAAATCGGGACGCAACCGATAAGCCTGGCTATAGGCCTCGATCGCTTCCGGCTGCTGGCCAACGGTCTTCAGCGCATGGCCCAGCGTCAGGTGGATGTTGGGATATTCGGGCATTTGCGCGGCACATTGACGATAGACCGCCAGTGCCTCGTCAAAATTGCCGACCGAGAGATTCTCATTGGCATAGAGCATTTCGATCTGCGGGCTGTCCGGCTCCTTCGCGCGCAACAGGCTCGCCTGTTCGAGCGCCGCCCCGAATTTCTGCCGCTTGTGCAGCACCTCGACAAAATCGAAATGGACCCCGGCATTGTCCGGCTGCAGCACCAGCGCGGATTCCAGTAGAAACTCTGCTTCATCGAGCGAATTGAATCTGGTCCCGATCTCGGCCAGCAGCCGCATCGCCTCAACATGGTGGCCGTTGGCCTGCAAGAAGCTGCGGCAGATCTGCTCGGCTTTGAGCAGGCGGCCCTCCTTGATGAAATTGGCCACGGTCAGCAGTTCGGGCGGCAGACTGGCGAGATAATTGCCCTGCGTCTGGGCAAACTCCGCCGCTGTCTTGCGGCCAGCTGCATCATGCAGCTGTTCCAGCATCCGCCAGCTGGCAAGCAGCGCCGGATTGAGATTGACCGCGTTTTGATAGGCCGCCAGCGCGCCCTCATCACGTGCCAAGTCACGCTGGCCCATATCGCGCAGACAATGCCCCAGTTCCTGGTGCCCTCGGCCATAGGCAGGATCAAGCGCGATCAGTTCTTCGCACAGCTTCTGGCAGGGTTCGAACTCGCGCTGAAAGCGGGCCGCGACAGCACGAATATACAGCGCATCCCGATAGGCAATTTCATTCGCTGCGACCGTGCCCGCCAGCACCGCAGCTTCGGCAAATTGCCCGCGCTGCATCGCGCCGCGAGCCTGATTGAGCAGGCCCTCGCGATCAATCAGTGCAGGCTTGGGTGAGGTCATGCCTGGTTCCTTAACTGCGGTCTCAGACATAGTCGATATTCGCTCTGACGAAGAGGGTCTAGGGATCACCCCGGGTAACGGCTCCCGAAACTGGCTGTCAGCGCGCCACTCACAATTGGCGGCTTGCCCTGAGCAAGCAATGGGCCCTCTTCCAAACGAAGAGGGCCCGGTGCGACCCGACTTGCTTACATCTGATACGAAACGCGCAGGCCCGCAGTCAGAGGTCGCGAGGTGGTGATGCGAGTTTCGCCATCATTGCCGAATTTATAGAGTTCCGGGCGAGCATTGGTCAGGTTTTCACCATAGATTTCGATCGCCCAATTATCCTTGCTTACCCCGATGGAAGCGCTGAGCGTGGTATAGGCCTTTTGCTTGAGCGAAGCAGGCAGTGGCACCACCACATCACCCGGGCGAACAGTCACACCATTGTAAACCACCGGAACCTGCGGGGCATAGCCGGCCGTTGCGTTGAAAGTCGGGAACCGGATATCGACATTGTCGATGTCTGACGAGATGCTTGCCCCGACATGGTGGACCGATCCCTGAATGAACGGACGCAGGCCCGAGCTGGTTTCAGTTTCATAGCGCAGGCGCAGATTACCCTGGAACTTCGGGCTGAGCGCCAGCGGGCTGCCAATCGGCACCAGCACGGTGGCTGCCTGACGATATTTGGTCAGCTGTGAATCATTATACGAGAATGCCGCATTCAGCGTCAGCTCGCGCGTGGTCCGCCAGGTAACATCACCTTCAAACCCGCGAATACGAGCGTCGGTAAGGTTGGTGGTGAAGGTTTGATTCGAGATATTCTGATCGAACACCGTCATCTGGATGTTCTTCCAGTCGATCTGATAGGCCGCTGCATTGAACTGCAGTTTGTGATCGAGCAGCGCCAGCTTCCAGCCGATTTCATAATTGGTGACACCGTCTGGCGCATATTGCTTCAGGCCGTTGCAAGCAGCGGTAAGCGCGTTGCACGGCTTGCGGTTGAAACCGCCCGGGCGGAAGCCTTCCGAATAGGTTGCATAGACCAGCGAATTATCGCCAAACTTGTAGGTGACATTGCCCTTGAAGATCACGCCTGAATATTTTGCAGGCGAAAGCCCAGCCAAGGTTTCTGCAAGGTTTGCACTGCAGGAATAATACAGCGGTGGAGTAGCGCTTGGCGAGTAAGTACCAGTCGCAGAGTTATAGTCAGCGCGCCCACCAGGGTTCGCCGGACAGCCGGGCGTCGCGCTACTGCCATAACGCGGGAAGCTCATATTTGACGAGCCAGTCATCGAGGCCTTTTCATCGTAGTAGCGTGCACCGGCCGTAATCGTCAACTTGTCAGGCACAACATCAAACGATGCTTCACCATAGATGGCAAGCTGGCGGTCCTTGCGCTCGACATCGTTGAAGAAACCCACCTGAAGCGGCTTAACACCGGTGACGTTCGCATTGACGAGTGGATTGGCCGAACGCGGATAGATAAAGCCCGCCGCTGACTGGAGATAGGACCAGTTGGTCACGTCCTTCAGCGTGTTGACATCATAAAACAGGCCAGCAGTTCCGCGCAGGCGGTTTTCGGCTGGCGTTGTCACGCGGAATTCATGGGTCCAGCGCTTGGTCTTGTTATCAACCTTATAGCTTTTCGAGGGGGTGTAGCAGGTCTTTCCGATGTTGCCGTTGTAGGCTGCGGTATAATAAACCCCGCGATCGCATTCGTAATAGGGCAGGTACAGCCCGATGTTCGAATAGGACGCATAGTCTGCCACCTGGACGGCGTGATGATTGAGGTATGACCCGGTATAGATCAGATCAAGCATCCCCAGCCGGCCATTGAGGGTCAGCGTGGTCAGGTTGAACTTGTCGCTCAAAGTATTGGG
>JAYVKX010000205.1:0-2035 GCA_043768005.1 Novosphingobium sp.
AGGGCCTCAGGGCACGCTCCATATCGCGGCCTACATGATCTTCCTGCCGATCATGATCGTCGCCTTCCGCGACGGAGTGCTGGTTACAGTGGCGCGCCAATCGCTGTTTTTCCTTGGCCCGGTACTGCTGTGGTATCTGATTGCACGCAATCTGGGCATTCCATCGGCTCAGACAATGCGCGGTGCCTATACGCGCAAGCTGCGCCAGCTGCGGCTGGCGGGGGCGCTGCCTGATGCAGCACGCAGCGAAGACCATAGCATCGCGGCTGGCGCTGCTTCGCTGCGGCACTTGCCCGCCGCAGTGGCGCGCCGTCGCCGCGCTTTGGCTCAGTCCAGCGAAGCTGCGATATGAACCAGGTTTTGGCCGGCCTCAGGATCGGCCTGTTGACGGCTTCTGCTTCGCGGCTGGGCGGCGGCGTGTTTGAAGCTGTGGCCACTCAGGCACAGCTGATCCGCTCGCTTGGCGGGGAGGCACCGGTTTTCGCCCTGACCGATGCTCACAGCCAGTCAGACGCGGTGCGCTTCGCCCCCGGCACCCTACATTGCTGCGCAGTCAAGGGTCCGGGCCAGATCGGGTATGCGCCGGGGCTGGTTGACGCTCTGGTGAACGCAGAGCTGGATTGCCTGCATCTTCACGGGATCTGGATGTTCCCCTCACGCGCAGGCGCGCTATGGGCCAGGCGCACCGGCAGGCCCTATCTGATCTCGCCGCATGGCATGCTCGATCCGTGGATCACCGCGCGCGGACGCTGGAAAAAGGCCCTTGCCCGGCTGGGGTATGAACGGGCGAGCTGGCGGGCGGCGACCGCGCTCCATGCGCTGACGCTTTGCGAAGCGCAGGATATTGCCAGCGAAACCGGCCGCGAGGATAGCCTGGTAATTCCCAATGCCGGCCCGGCCTGCCATCCTGATCCCGGCGTACCCCGCCCGGCCGAGATTGCCTATATCGGCCGGATCCACCCCAAGAAGAACCTGCTGGCGCTGATCGCGGGCTGGACCGCGGCGCGCTTGCCCCAAGGTAGCAAGCTGACGCTGGCGGGGTGGGGCGATATGGACCATATCGCGCAACTGGAGGCCGCAGTCAGCGCAGCAGGCCCGGCGGTGAAATTTATCGGCCCGGTTTACGGCGATGCCAAGCAGGCCTTGCTGGCGCGCGCGCGCTTTACCATCCTGCCCTCATTCAGCGAGGGGCTGCCGATGGCCGTGCTGGAAGGCTGGGCAGCGGGCACCCCATCGATCATGACCGCGCAGTGTAATCTGCCCGAAGGCTTTGCCGCCGCGGCTGCGCTGGAATGCGGCCCGGGCGCGACTGAAATTGCAGGGGCACTGGAACAAGCGCTGACCGCCGATCCCGCCAGCTGGACCGCAATGGCCAAGGCCGCCCGGGGTCTTGCCGCCGGACCATTTTCTGCCACCGCCATAGCAGCCCGCTGGGCCCAGGCCTATCATGGCGCCATCGGGCAACCTACAGCGAGGCGGCAATGATCCCGCTTGATGCAACTACGAGCAGGCCGCTGGAGGGCGGTGCCAGCTTTTCGCTGGGCAACCGTCTGCTGCGGGTGATCTGGCAGCTAAGCTGGCTTGTGCTGGCACGGTTCACCCCGCCGCCGCTGCATGGCTGGCGGCGGCTGGTACTGCGTAGCTTCGGGGCGAGGATCGGACCCGGGGCCAGGGTACACGCCAGCGTCAGCATCTGGCTGCCAGCCAATCTGGAGCTTGGCGAACAAGCCCTGATTGGCCCCGGGGTAAGGCTGTATAATCAAGGGCAGATCACGATCGGCGCACGCAGCGTGGTTTCGCAGCGCGCGCATATCTGCGCCAGTAGCCATGATCTGCGCGATGCCCGGTTCCAGCTGGTGCTGAAGCCGATCACGATTGGCGCGCAATGCTGGATCGCTGCCGAAGCATTTGTCGGCCCCGGCGCGGTGATGGGTGATCGATCCGTGCTGGCCGCGCGCGGCGTATTGTTTGGCAATGCCGCAGCTGACGGCGTCTATTCGGGCAATCCGGCGACTTTCCTCAAGCAGCGCGAACT
>JAYVKX010000206.1:0-4217 GCA_043768005.1 Novosphingobium sp.
ACCTGCGCTTCGTAGCTGGCCAATCGCTGGCTTACCGGGGCGAGCGCCGCTGTCAGCCGCTCGGCGCTGGTCTTTTCGCTTTCGCTGAAGCGGTCTTGCGCGCGCTTGAGGAATGCTTCCTGTGCGCTTTCCAGCACCTTGGCCCCGGCAGCTTCAAACTCTTTCTTCAGCCCTTCCTGCGCAGCGAGCAGCAAGCGCTTCTGTTCATCGAAGTGGACCGCATTAGCCTGCAACGTGGCGAGCTGCGTGGTGACGCCGGACAATTGCTGCGACAGGGCATCGGCCTGATCCGCCTTGACGGTGGCGGACGCCAGCTCGGTAATTGAACGACGGAATTTCTCGTCCAGCTCCCGCGCCTCGCCATCGCGCGCTGCCAGCCGCTCGCGCAGGTCAGCCGCCGGGCGCGATCCGATGAACCAGCCGAGCGCAGTTCCGGCAGCAAGGCCGAGCAGCAGAACGATGACAAAAAGCAGCTGTGAGTCCATTGCCTCGAACTAGCCGGAACGGAGCGTGAACGCCAGCCCTATCAAGCCGCCTTGCGCAGCTTTTCCAGCTTCTTGAGCACCATCTGGCGTTTGAGGCGGCTGAGGTGATCGATGAACAGGATCCCCTCTAGGTGGTCCATCTCGTGCTGCAGACAGGTGGCCATCAGTCCTTCGATCGATTCTTCGTGGGGCTTGCCGTCCAGATCCTGCCAGCGGGCACGGATCGCGGCGGGGCGTTCCACATCGGCGTAAATCTCGGGCACCGAGAGGCAGCCCTCGCTATAAACCGCAATGTCTTCAGAGGGATCGAGGATTTCGGGATTGATGAACACGCGGGGGGTGCGGATGGGATCGGCGTCCTCATCTTCGCCCGGCTCCTGCAGATCGATCACCAATACGCGCAGCGGCACGCCCAGCTGGACAGCGGCGAGGCCGATGCCCGGCGCATCATACATCGTCTCGAACATATCGGCGACCAGGGTGCGCAGCTCCGCATCGAACTTGGTGACGGGAGCGGAGATCTGCTTGAGCAAGGGATCGGGTACTTCGAGGATTTCGCGGATGGCCATAGAAGGGCAGATAGTATCGAGGGCGCCAGCAATCAAGCGAGCCAATCAACTCATTGGTCGGCGCGCGCGCAAAGCCTGCGCCAAAGTGCCCTCGTCCAGATAATCAAGCTCGCCGCCCACCGGCAGCCCGTGGGCCAGCTGGGTCAGCCGGATCGGATAGGCACCCAGCCGTTCGGCGATGTAATGCGCGGTGGTCTGCCCCTCCAGCGTGGCGTTCATCGCCAGCACCACCTCGTCAATCCCGCCCCTCGCCACGCGTTCAATCAGCGCGCCGATGGCGAGATCCTCGGGGCGTATACCGTCCAGCGCGGACAGCCTGCCGCCCAGCACATGATAACGCCCGGCAAACAGCCGTGAGCGATCCAGCGCCCACAGATCCGCCACATCCTCGACCACGCATAGTGCGCGCTGATCGCGGCGCGGATCGGTGCAGATCGCGCAAGGGTTGGTGGTATCGACATTGCCGCAAGTGCCGCATTCAGTCAGCCCGGCGCGCACTGCGCTGAGCGCCTCGACCAGCTGGACCAGCGACGTTTCCCTCCGCTTGATCAGCCACAGCACCGCGCGCCGCGCGGAACGGGGACCAAGCCCGGGCAGACGGGCCAGCGCGGAGGTGAGTGTTTCGATCTCTTGCGATGCCATGACGCGGGGGATAGGGCCAGCACGAGGAAACGAAAAGACATCATGCTGCCCAAAATGCGAATAGTTTTCATGGGAACCCCCGAATTTGCCGTCCCGGCGCTGATCGCTCTGGTTGAGGCCGGGCATGAGGTGGTTGCCGCCTATACCCAGCCGCCCCGACCCGCCGGCAGGGGCAAGCAGCTGATGCCCTCACCGGTTCAGCGCGAGGCCGAGGCGCGCGGGATCATGGTGCACCATCCGGTATCGCTCAAAGGTGCGGGCGAGCAGGCAGAGTTCGCTGCGCTGGGGGCCGATATCGCGATTGTCGCGGCCTATGGCCTGATCCTGCCGCAGGCAGTGCTGGATGCGCCAAAGCAGGGCTGCCTCAATATCCACGCCTCGTTGCTGCCGCACTGGCGCGGGGCTGCGCCGATCCACCGAGCGATATTAGCCGGCGACGCGCAAACCGGGGTGACGATCATGCGAATGGAGCGTGGCCTTGATACCGGACCGATGCTGGCCGTGGCCAGGACCTCGGTGGACGATAAGACTTCGGGCGAGCTGACCGCAGAACTGGCGGAGATTGGCGGGCAGCTGATGGTGGAAGTGCTGGCGGATTTTGCCGCTCACGCCGAAATACCCCAGCCCGAAGCGGGCGTTACTTACGCGGCTAAGATCGACAAAGCAGAATCGCGGCTCGATTTCAGTCTGAGTGCAACACAGGTCGAACGACAAATCCGGGCCTTCGCCCCTACGCCGGGCGCGTTTTTCGAGCTGGATGGAGAGCGCTTTCGGGTGTTGGCGGCCGAAGTAACCAGTCGCCCCGGACCAGCCGGGGTTGACGTGGGTGTGGTGCTGGATGATGCCCTGACCATCGGCTGCGGCGGCGGCGCGATCCGGCCCAAATTGATCCAGCGCGCCGGACGTCCGGTGATGGAGACGGGTGCATTCTTGCGTGGGCGGGCGATCGCGGCAGGAACGCGGCTGGGATGACCCGCTTTGCCCTGACCCTTGAATTCGATGGCGCCCCGTTCATGGGGCTGCAGCGCCAGACGCTGGGCCCTACGGTGCAGCAATCGATCGAGGACGCGGCCTTTTCCATCACCGGTGAGAGGGTGACACTGGCAGGGGCCGGCCGCACCGATGCCGGGGTTCATGCGCTGGCGATGCGGGCGCATCTGGATATTGCCAAGCCGATCGAACCGTTCCGCCTGATGGAAGCGCTTAACGCAGTGCTCCGCCCGGCCCCGATTGCGGTGCTGGACTGCCACATCGTGGCCGATGATTGGCATGCGCGGTTTTCCTGCACCGGGCGCAGCTATCGTTACCGGATCATCAACCGCCGCGCGCCGCTGACGGTGGAGGCCGGGCGGGCCTGGCATGTTCGCCAGCCGCTGGATACCGCCGCGATGCACCGTGCAGCGCAAGTCCTGGTCGGTACCCATGATTTCACCACCTTCCGATCGGTCCATTGCCAATCGAAAAGCCCGGTCAAGTCGATCGACCGGTTGGAGGTGCAGCGAATAAGTGGTGATTTAATACTGGTCGAAACCGCTGCGCGCAGCTACCTCCATCATCAGGTGCGTTCGATGGTCGGCTGCCTGGTGCTGGTCGGCATGGGACGCTGGCCCGAATCCCGGATCGCCGAAGCCTTGGCCGCACAGGATCGAACCGCTCTGGGGCTGAACGCCCCGCCGCACGGATTGTATTTCACGGGTGCAAAATACCCGGCTGATTTAGGAGAAACATGATGACCACTAATGGCAAGCAACTGCTTACGACGCTCGATGCCGATGGCACTTTGACCGTCGAACTGGTCGATCAGACCTTCGCCAATCCAACCGGAACGCAGGTGCTGGTCAAGATCGAGGCGACCCCGATCAATCCATCTGACCTTGGCCTGCTGTTCGCCTCTGCCGATACTGAAAACGCCGTCTATTCGCCCGGTAAAGTCGTTGCGCAAATGCCAGCCGCCGCGACCCGTGCGATGACTGCGCGCCACGGCATGAAGATGCCTGCGGGCAACGAGGCCGCTGGCACCGTGGTTGCGGCGGGCGAAGATCCGGCAGCGCAAGCGCTGATCGGCCGCCGCGTCGCCTGCGTCCCCGGCACTGCCTATGCCCAATATGCCTATGCCGATGCGCGGATGTGCCTGCCGCTGGCCGATGGGGTCAGCGCCGAACAGGGCGCGTCCTCGTTCGTCAATCCGATGACCGCGCTGGGCTTTACCGAAACGATGAAGCTGGAAGGCTTTACCGGGATCGTCCACGCCGCGGCTGCATCCAATCTGGGGCAGATGCTGGTCAAAATCTGTCTGGAAGACGGTATTCCGCTGGTCAATATCGTCCGCAATGAGATCCAGGTGAAGCTGCTCAAGGATCTGGGCGCAACCCATGTGCTCAACATGACCGACGCTGATTTCATGAAGCAACTGATCGATGCAATTGCCGAGACCAAGGCGATGCTGGCCTTCGATCCGATCGGCGGCGGCACGCTGGCCGGGCAAATCCTCACCGCGATGGAAGCCGCCGCCAGCCGGGGC
>JAYVKX010000207.1:0-4208 GCA_043768005.1 Novosphingobium sp.
AGCGCTGGCGGCGCGGCCTGATGCGCGCAGCGTGCTCGATTGCGGCACTGGTAGCGGGGCGCTGTTGCTGGCAGTGCTTGCCGCATTGCCCCGGGCGTATGGGGTTGGGATTGATCGCTCGCTTGGCGCGGTCGCGGTGGCGGCAAGCAATGCAGCGCGGCTGGGGCTGACGGGCCGGGCGCGGCTGCTCCACGCCAATTGGGAAACGCCTGGCTGGCGGGAGCCGCTGGGCGGGCCGTTCGATCTGATTCTGGCCAATCCTCCCTATGTCGAAACGGCGGCGCAGCTTGCCCTTTCGGTCCGCGCGCATGAACCTGCAGGCGCACTGTTTGCAGGCGCAAAGGGGCTTGATGCCTATAAGATTTTGTTGCCCCAGCTGCCCGGTCTGCTGGCCCCCGGCGGCGCTGCGCTGTTAGAAATCGGCGCGGCTCAGGCAGCTGCGGTAAGCGGACTTGCGCGTGCTGCGGGCTTTGCAGTTATGCTCCACCACGATCTTGCCGGGCGGCCGCGCGCGTTGGAACTCAAGTTTTCGCTTGGCTTTCCGCTGCCCAGCGCCTAAACCTCTAACCGGTCCCGGAAGGATGTAAATTCCCATCCGGCCGACCAACTCCAACATTTGCAAACGGGAATGGCCGATATTGGCCATCAACCAAGGCAGATGGAGCGGCTACGGCACCGATGTGTGGTCCGTGGCTCAGGGTCATGCGATCTGCCAGCTGGTGTAATGCCGGGCGGCGATCGGGGGTTAAGGAACAGACACCCTTGAACAACAATAACCGTGGCAGCAATAATAGCAGCAACAACAACAACCGCAGGCGCGGTCGCGGCAATGCTCGTCCGCAAGGCGGCGGTGGTCAGCAGCTTAACCGGGTTGATAGCCGGGCGCGCGGCAATGCCCCCCAATTGCTGGAGAAATATCGCAAGCTGGCCCAGGACGCCCATCTCAATGGCGATCGGGTCTCGGCGGAATATTATCTCCAGTTTGCGGATCATTACTTCCGGGTCAGCGCCGATACCCGCGTCCGCCAGGATGAGCAGCGCGGACGGCGCGATGAACGCTGGCAGGAAGGCGATGCCGAACCTGATGATAGCGGCGAATTCTCGGTCGAAAGCGATTTTCCCAGCTTTGATCCGCAGCCCGCCCCCTCGCGGCGTGAACGCGAAGATCGGCCCAATGATCGAGGCGCAGAGCGTCCGCGCCGTGATCGTGAGGATCGCTCCGAACGCACGGTGAGTGAGGAAGCGGTTCCGGCCAGCGAAGCTGACATTGAAAGCGGCAATGAAGACGCTGCACCGGACACGGCTTATGAACCGGCTGAGAATCCGTTTGTGCGGGATCGCGGTGCCGATCGCGGCAGCCGGGGCCTGCGCCCGCGCCGCGATGATCGCCGTCCGCGCCGCGATGACGATGATGATGCGCCCGCCGGGCTTGATCCCGCGATGCTCCCGCCCGCAATCTCGATCCCGCGCGACGAACCTGAGGTTGAAGCTGAAGCTGAAGCCGCTGAGCTCAAACCACGCCGCCGCGCCCCGCGCAAGAAGCTGGGCGATGGCGATGCGGGCGAAGCGCTCGAAACAATCGGCTGATCTGCGCTTGCGCATGGCGTGGTTGGCGATAAGCCTCGGGTCATGATTGCAATAGGGTCAGTGTTTGATCGCCTCGCCGCGCATCACCGCTGGGCTGGGCTGTTGTTCGGTATGGTCGCTGCAACCGGGTTCCAGCCGCTCGCCCTCTGGCCGCTGACGCTGTTGGGCCTTGCCGGGCTGGTCGAGCTGATTGCTCGCGCGCCCGGCTGGAAACGCGCCGCACAGCTTGGCTGGCTGTTCGGGCTTGGGCACTTCGCAGTTGGGATCAACTGGATCGCCACCGCCTTTACCTATCAGGCGCAGATGCCGGCCTGGCTGGGCTGGGCGGCGGTGCTGGGCATTGCCTGCGTTCTCGCCTGCTTTACCGCAATAGCGGCGCTGGGGGCCTGGGCTATCGGGCGCAAGCAGCCCGCCGCGCTGGCATTCGCCCTTGCGGCCTGCTGGATCATCACTGAATGGCTGCGCAGCTGGATTTTCACCGGCTTTGCCTGGAACCCGCTGGGTGCCGCCGCGCTGGGCGGGTTTTCGCGGGCCGGGTTGGCTGTGCTGCTGCCCTGGCTGGGAACCTATGCGCTGTCCGGGCTGGTTGTGCTGCTGGGGTCAAGCTGGTGGTTGGCCGCAAGATCGCCGGGCCTTAATTGGCGGCGCGGAGTTCTGGCGATTGGCCCTGCCGTGCTGTTCCTGCTGCCAACCAGCAGCGGCGGCGGCGAGGGCACTCTCCCTTACACCTTGATCCAGCCCGATGTGCGCCAGACCGATCTGAACAATCCCGCGCTGTTCGAAGCGCAGTTTGCCCGCGCCGCGCAGCTCTCCCTGCCGCGGAAGCCCGGCGAAACGCGGATCGTATTGTGGCCCGAATCGGGTCTGCCCGACTATTTACGCGAGGGATATCCCGCCTATTTCTACCGTGATTCAACCTATGCCGCCGATCCGCAGCTGGCCCGCGCCAGGCTTGGCCGGGTGGCGGGACCGGGCGGCTTGCTGATGACCGGTGCGGTCGACCTTGAGATCCGCAGTGATGCCGTCGTCGGCGCGCGCAATGCGGTGACTGTGGTGGACGCGGACGGCACGATCCTGGCGAGCTATGCCAAGGCGCATCTGGTTCCGGGCGGAGAGTATCTGCCTTTGCGCAGCCTGCTGGAGCCGCTTGGCGCAGCGCGGCTGGTTGCGGGAAATATCGATTTCTGGGCCGGGCCCGGTCCGCGCACGCTTGATCTGGGCGGGTGGGGCAAGGCTGGGGTGCAGCTCTGCTATGAGATCATTTTTTCGGGCCAGGTGGTGGACCGCGCGCATCGGCCCGATTATATTTTCAATCCTTCGAACGATGGCTGGTTTGGCAGCTGGGGCCCGCCGCAGCATCTGGCGCAGGCGCGGCTCCGCGCGATCGAGGAAGGGCTGCCGGTGCTGCGCTCAACCACTACCGGGATCAGCGCGGTGGTCGATGCGGATGGGATCGTGCGCCAATCTCTGCCGCGCCTCACCTCCGGAAGGCTGGATGGGCTGGTCCCGCCCGCGCATCCGCCAACGCTGTTTGCGCAGCTTGGGAATGTGCTTCCGCTTGGCTGGTCGATGGTTCTGCTTGGCCTGTCGCTGGTTGCCACGCGGCGGCGGCGCGGCTAAAGCGGACCCACACATAAAGAAACCTTTATATCGAGAGTTCCGATGCGTAGCGATTATCTGTTTACCTCCGAAAGTGTCTCCGAAGGCCATCCTGACAAGGTCGCTGACCAGATCTCGGACGCGATTGTCGATCTGTTCCTGTCGATCGACAGTGAAGCGCGAATCGCCTGCGAGACCTTGACCACCACTCAACTGGTTGTGCTGGCCGGAGAAATCCGCGGACGCGGCATTTACGAAAAAGGCGAATGGGCCGACGGCATTCTGGAACGGATCGAACATGCCGTACGCCAGACCGTCCGTGAGATCGGTTATGAGCAGGACGGCTTTCACTGGGAAAAGTTCGAATTCATCAACCGGCTCCACGGCCAATCCGAACAGATTGCGCAAGGCGTCGATGCCGGCAGCAACAAGGATGAAGGCGCGGGCGATCAGGGCATCATGTTCGGCTATGCCACCGATGAAACCCCCGATCTGATGCCGGCGACGCTCTATTACAGCCACAAGATCCTGGAGCGGATGGCCGCCGATCGCCACTCGGGCGCGGCACCGTTTCTCCAGCCCGACGCCAAGAGCCAGGTCACGCTGCGCTATGAAGGCAGCCTGCCGGTTGCCGCGACCGCCATCGTCGTCTCGACCCAGCACATCGCTGGCTATGACGAGGGCGACAAGGAGGCAGAGCTTCACGCCTATGTGAAGCGGGTCGTCGCCGAAACGCTGCCACCTGTACTGCTGCGCGAAACCGAATATCACATCAACCCCACTGGCAGCTTCGAGATCGGCGGCCCGGACGGCGATGCTGGCCTCACCGGCCGCAAGATCATCGTTGATACCTATGGCGGCGCAGCCCCGCATGGCGGCGGCGCTTTTTCGGGCAAGGATCCGACCAAGGTTGATCGCTCGGCCGCCTATATTACGCGCTATCTGGCCAAGAATATCGTCGCCGCGGGTCTGGCCACGCGCTGCACCATCCAGCTCGCTTATGCCATCGGCGTGTCAAAGCC
>JAYVKX010000208.1:0-4208 GCA_043768005.1 Novosphingobium sp.
TGGAATCATCGAGGAACGGATGAAACAGCCCGATCGCATTCGATCCGCCGCCGATCGCCGCTACCAGCACATCGGGCAAGCGGCCCGTGCGGGACAGCATCTGCGCCCGGGCCTCGCGCCCGATCACGCTTTGAAAATCGCGGACCAGTTCCGGATAGGGGTGTGGCCCGGCGGCGGTGCCGATGATGTAGAACGTGTCGTGCACATTGGCGACCCAATCACGCAGCGCTTCATTCATCGCATCCTTCAGCGTATTCGCGCCGCTGGTGACGGGCACCACTTCAGCGCCGAGCAGCTTCATCCGGAACACGTTGGGCGCTTGCCGTTCAACATCCTTGGCGCCCATGTAGATCACGCAAGGCAGGCCGAACCGCGCCGCGACCGTGGCGGTGGCAACGCCGTGCTGGCCCGCGCCGGTCTCTGCAATGATCCTTGTCTTGCCCATGCGGATCGCGAGCAGGATCTGGCCGATGCAATTGTTGATCTTGTGCGCGCCGGTGTGATTAAGCTCGTCGCGTTTGAACCACACCTGCGCCCCCATGCCGGGGGCGGCATCCTTGCGCAGCTCGTCGGTCAGTCGCGGCGCGAAATAGAGCGGGCTGGGCCGGCCGACGTAATGTTCCAGCAGATCATCAAACTCTGCCTTGAATGCCGGATCGGCCTTGGCACGGTTATACTCTGCCTCCAGAGCAAGGATCAGCGGCATCAGTGTTTCGGCCACATAGCGCCCGCCAAACTGGCCAAAATGGCCGCGTTCATCGGGCTGGGTGCGGAAACTGTTCGGGGCGGGCGGGGCGATTGTCATGATAAAAATGCGATTGGCAGAGCCGCGCCGCTGAGTCCAGCCTGCGCTGAACCCTGATCAAAGCCTTGTCATGAAAGCGATTTTGCCAATACAAACGATGATATTATGTTACTAAATGACGGAATTAAGTGTTGCAAGAAAGTTACACAATACAATTTCTGCGGTCTTTCTGAATAGGCTGTTCATAGATTGGCAAGGCTGCGATTCCTATTTGCTGTCCCGTCCTTGCAGTACGAGGGCAGAAAAATCAGGAGTTATTATGCGTAAGGTTCTTCTCGCACTCGCAGCCTCGGTTGCCGTTGCATCGCCCGCACTTGCTAATGAAGCACGGGTTGAAGCACGCGGCGGCGTGATCTGGTCGGGTGGATCGAGCGAAGCGGCCGCTGGGGTTGCCGCCGGCTATGATTTCGATCTGAGCAATGCGGCCTTCTTTGGCGGTGAAGTTTCGGCCGACAAGGTGCTGGTTTCGGGCAGCGACGTTTATTACGGCCTGACCGGCCGCGCCGGGATCAAGGCTGGCACCAACGGCAAGCTGTTCGTTGCTGCAGGCTATACCTTTGGCCAGGGCGAAGACGTGCCGCATCTGGGCGCGGGCTATGAGCACAAGCTGGGCAGCAATTTGTACCTCAAGGGCGAATATCGCCACTTCTTCAGCGATTTCACCGATTCAGACGCCGTATCGGCCGGGATCGGTTTCAAATTCTGAACTGAATCTACCAGCCACCGAGTGAAGGGCGGTCCATCCTGGGCCGCCCTTTTTCTATGCGCAGCGGGCCGCAGCGCAGAAGGCGGCGATTTTTGCAGCGTCCTTCACTCCGGGGGCAGTTTCAGCGCCCGATGAGGTATCGACCAGCGCCGTGCCGGTGATCCGCACCGCCTCGGCAACATTGTCTGCCGTCAGCCCGCCAGCCAGGCCCCAGGCGCATTCGCCCTGCCAGCCTGCGACCAGCGACCAATCGAAGACCAGACCCATGCCGCCAGGCAGCGCGGCTCCGGGTGTCTTGGCATCGAACAGGATCAAATCCGCCGCGCTGGCATAGGCATCGGCGCGCAGCACATCGGCGCGGCTGGCCACGGGCAGCACCTTCCATACCGGCAGGCCAAAGCGGGCCTTGAGCTGCACCACCCGCGCCGGGCTTTCCATGCCATGCAGCTGCAACACATCCAGCCCGGCAGCGGCCACGGCATCGCCCAGCAGCGCATCATCGGCATCGACGAACAGCCCGGTCCGCGCCACGCGGCCCTTGGCCCGCGCGCCCAGATCAGCGGCAACCGTCAGTGAGACATGGCGCGGGGAGGGCGGGTAGAACACAAGGCCGACATAGTCCGCCCGCGCCGCAATCACCGCGTCCAGCGTGGCAGCCGTGGAAATTCCGCAAATCTTGATCGCAAGCGCTGGCATGGCGGGCGGGTTAGCGCACCATGTCCGGCGGTCAAGGGGCCAGTTCGAACAGCACGGTCACGGTCGAGGTCAGCGAAACCTCTCCCGCCGCAACCGGGGTTGGCGCGGCGCCAGCATCGGCCATGGCGGCGCGGGCGTACATCACCTGCGGCTGCGGGGCATAGCCGCCGCTTTCGCTGATCGTCAGGATCCGCACCACCTTGAGCCCGGCGGCGCGGGCATAGAGTTCGGCGCGCGTGCGGGCCTTTTTCATCGCCTGGGTGCGGGCCTCGTCCGTTGCGGCATCGGCATCGTCCATCTGGAAGCTGGGGCCGTTGACCTGATTGGCCCCGGCGGCGACCAGCGTATCCAGAACCCGCCCGAACTGCGCCAGATTGCGCTGGCGGATGTTGACCGTGTTGTTGACCTGATAGCCGATGATCCGGGGCTGGGCCGGTTCGATCGTACCATTGGGCAACTGGCGCTGCTGTTCGTAGATCGGATTGAGATTGAGGTTGCTGGTCTGGATATCGCGGTTCTCGATCCCGGCCTTTTTCAGCGCGGCGATCACCCGGTTCATATCGGCAGAGTTGGCGGCCAGCGCCTCTCCGGCAGTCTTGCCCTGATTGGTGACACCGGCGCTAAACACCGCTAGATCAGGCGTCCGGGTGGAGCGTCCCTCCGCCGAAAGCGTCAGCAGGGTGTTGCCTGCCGCCACCACCGGACCGGAGCTGACATCATGCGCTTGCGCGGCAAAGGGCATCGCAAGGGTAGCAAGTGCAATGGCGGCAAGGACAGGGGCGAGAGTATTGCGCTTCATCGACGGACTCCTTCGTTTCATCGCGCCCCAGTGCAGGGCCCCGGCTGTCTGGCAGCTGAATTAAAGCGTTGCCTCAATTGCGCGCGCGGCAGCGACTGGATCCTCTGCGCGGCTGATCGGGCGACCGATGACCAGTACACTGGCCCCGCTATTGCGCGCCTCACGAGGGGTGACGGTGCGCTTTTGATCGCCGGTTATACTGTCAGCAGGACGCAGCCCGGGGACAATGAAAAAACCTTTCTTCCACTGCTGATGGACGCCCGCCACTTCCTGACCCGAGCAGACAATTCCATCCAAACCCGATTTTTCCGCCAGTTCCGCCAGCCGCATCACATGATCGTGGGGGGTGCCGGTGATCCCGGTGCGGGCCATATCGGTTTCATCAAGGCTGGTCAGCAAGGTGACGCCCACCACCTTGCAATGTTCGCCCGCCGCTGCCTTGGCATCCTCCATCATCGCGCGGCCGCCGCTGGCGTGGACGGTGACGATGGCCGGTTCCAGCACATGGATCGCCTGCATCGCAGCGGCCACGGTATTGGGAATATCGTGGAGCTTCAGATCAAGGAAGATCGGCAGCCCGATCCGGGCAATTTCGTGGACCCCGTGGTGGCCGTGGGCATTGAAGAATTCGAGCCCCAGCTTGAGCCCGCCGACATGGCTTTTGACCTTGCGGGCGAGGGCTTCGGCAGCATCAAGCCGGGGAACGTCGAGCGCAAGATAGATCGGATTGGTGTGCATATCAGGCAGCTGGTCGATCCGGTGTGTTGGCTTCAAGCTGGGTCGTGGTCGCGACAGGGGGCGGAGTGGAAGTGGCGCGGACGGCATTTTCCAGTGTGTTGATCCGCCGGGTCAGCCGCCAGCCCTTGGCCTTGTGGAGCAACCACATCGGCAACATGCCTAGCAGGAACGAGGCTATCACCAGAGCTGGTAACTTTGTTTGGAGGATCAGGCCCTCCCAGATTTTCACTTCGACATCCTGCCAGTTGTTGATCGAAAACAGTAACAGCGCGACCAACACAATGACCCAGATGATGGTGCGGATGATCTGCATGGTGCGGCTCTCCTTGGCGGACAGTGAATTGCGATGAAGCTAGGCGGGAGAGGGATTGCGCGCGAGCCAGTCGATCCTCTCCATTTTCACGCAGTGCAAATGGGCAGGTGGCGCGCCCGCAGGGCGTGACGGAGGGGTTTCTGGGCGCGCG
>JAYVKX010000209.1:0-2365 GCA_043768005.1 Novosphingobium sp.
TCCGCCGCATATTAATCTGGGGCGGCAGCCTGATCTTGCTGGCAGTGCTGGCACTGGGCGTGGCGGTGGCGATCGCCGCGCAATCGCTGCCAAGCTACACGCAGCTCAAAAGCAGCCAGGCCGGGCAGATGATCGTGGTCCGCGCCCGCGACGGGGCCGAGCTTGTCTCGCTCGGGCCAAGCTATGGCAAATGGCTGCCCTTTGCACAGATCCCGCAGCCGATGCGCGATGCGATGGTGGGCGTTGAGGATCGGCGCTTTCGCAGCCATTTCGGGGTTGATCCGATCGGCCTGATCCGCGCAGTCGTGGTCTCGTTCTCCTCGGGAAAATCGATGCGGGCGACGTCGACCATCACCCAGCAGCTGGCGCGCAATGTGTTCCTCAACAACAGCCGCACGGTGGGCCGCAAGGCGCGCGAAGCGGTGCTGGCAATGGCGCTGGAGGCTAAGTTCTCCAAGGACGAGATCCTCGAGCTTTATCTCAACAAGGTCTATTTCGGCGGCGGGGCCTATGGCATCGATTCAGCATCGCGCAAGTTCTTCGGCCACCCCGGGACCGAGATCAGCCTGCCGGAAGCGGCGATCATCGCCGGGCTGGTCAAGGCACCGTCGCGCTATTCGCCCACCGCCGATGCGCAGGCTGCGGTTGATCGCGCCACGGTGGTGCTGCGGGTGATGCAGTCCAACGGCACGATCACCGCTGCTCAGGCCGCCGCTGCCGATCTTTCGCAGGTTAAATTCGCGCCGGAAAAGGGCCAGAACTCGGTACGCTATTTCACCGATTGGGCGCTGCCCCAGCTTGATCTGCTGCTGCCTGAAAACAGCGAGCCGATCGAGGTATGGACCACGCTCGATATCCCGATGCAGAACACCGCGACCGCATCGATCCATGCCAATGCCCCGGCCGGAACCCAAGGCGCGCTGGTCAGCCTGGACCGTGATGGGGCAGTGCTGGCGATGGTTGGAGGCACCGATTATGTCACCTCGAACTATAACCGCGCGACCAATGCGGTGCGCCAGCCTGGCTCGGCGTGGAAGCTGTTCGTTTATCTGGCTGCACTGGAAGCCGGCTATACCCCCAATGACGAGGTGGTGGACGAGCCGGTGACGATTGAGGGCTGGAGTCCGCGCAATTCTGGCGGAACCTATGCCGGCAAGATCGATGTCCGCACCGCCTTTGCCTATTCAAAGAACACTGTCGCGGCGCAGCTGGGCAATGAGGTGGGCTTTGGCACGGTGGCATCGATGGCGCGGCGGTTCGGGATCACCACCCCGATTACCACAGTACCCTCGATGGTGCTGGGCACATCCGATGTGCGGCTGATCGATATGACCCGAGCCTTTGCCGCCGTTTCGGCCAAGGGTGCAGCGATTGAACCCTATGGCATTACCAAGGTTGTCACCACCGAAGGGACGGTGCTGTATCAGCGGCAGGGCAAGCACGGACAAATGCTGGTTCCTGCTTATGTTGCTGCGGGAATTACCGATCTTCTGCAAAGCGCGGTTGCCACCGGCACTGGCCGGGCGGCGCAGATCGGCCGGCCCGTTGCGGGCAAGACCGGGACCACCAGCTCGAACAAGGATGGCTGGTTTCTGGGCTTTTCCAGCGGGATAACCACTGGCGTATGGATGGGACGCGATGATGCCAAGCCGGTGGCCGGGTTGCAAGGCGGTACCGCCCCGGCGCGGGCCTTTGCCAGCTTTATGCGGGTGGCTGTGGCGGGGCGCCCGGTCGAGAAATTCGAAACCGAAGCTAAGCTGCCGGAATGGCAGCTAGAGCCTGATGATGAAGCCAATTTTGGCAAGCCCAATGATTATTACTACGTCGATGAGCAGGGCAATCTGGTTGAACCCGGCAATCGCCCGCCCGATCAGGAACCCTATCAGGGCCCCGATGGCCCTGGCGGCAATGGGGGGGGGGGCAATGGCGGGTTGGTCCCAGCCTCGCCCCCCCCTGCGGCCAATGATGATTTTCTTGATGAAGCGACTGGTGGAAAAGTGCCCGCAGAAGCCCAACTGCCGCGGGTGCGCAGCGGAACCGGACAGCCGGGACAGTAACCCGCAACTGAACGAAACAGAGCCGCTTTCCCCGGCCGGGGAAAGCGGCTCTGTTTCGTTTACCAGATAGGCTGGTTAGCGCAGCCGGATCGCGACATAGGCCGCTGGTTGGCCACGCCGCTGGACGCGCAGCAGCACGGCAGGACGGTTTGAGCTGCGGGCGTTACGCACCGCCGCTTCAAGCTCCGCCACGCTGGCGACATCGCGGTAATTTGCCGAAAGGATGATGTCGCCGCGCTGTAGCCCCTTGGTTCCGGCATCGGACGAGGCATCGACCACGCTGACCACTAGGCCCCGTGTGGTTTCTG
>JAYVKX010000210.1:0-7923 GCA_043768005.1 Novosphingobium sp.
AGATCACCCTTGGCAGCAGGCTCTGCGTCCTCTTCATGCTCGTCGATTGCCTCTTCGATCTGGGCACGCAGCGATTGATCGCCTTCGCCTTCGAACAGGCGCCGGATCATGCGCCAGATGGAATGCCTACTATCCGGTTCTCCGGAACCTGCTTCGCTGTGGCGGCCATTGTCGGCCATGATGGTGCTTAGTCCCTGTGCAGCTGGTCGTGATCGTCATATGGGTCGGCGATACCCATTAGGGCAAGTGCCTTTATTTCCAGCGCCTCCATCGCGGCGGCATCACCGGGTGAGGTTTCGTGATCGTGCCCGGCCAGATGGAGCAGGCCGTGGATAATCAGATGGGCGGTGTGATCCTCAAGGTTTATGCCCTTGTCGCCCGCCTCGCGCGCGCAAGTTTCCAGCGCAAGGGCAATATCGCCAAGCAGTTCGGGCGGGGCGTCATCTTCCCCCACTCCCTCCAGAGCCAGCAATTCCGCTCGCTCCAGCATCGGGAATGACAGGACATTGGTCGGCTTGTCCTTGCCCCGCCATTCGCGGTTCAGCGTGTGAACATCGGCATCACCCGTAAACAGCAGACTGGCGCAAAGGCGCGGGCTGGCAAGTTCCGGGGCGACCTTTGCCAAGGCTGCGGCGGCGCGGGCCGCCAACGCCTCCCAGTCCGTTGCGGCGGGCCAGGGGGCTTCCACCGCGCATTCGAGTTCCATTACGGCTTCCAGCTCATGAATTCGGGCCCTCATAGGCTTCAACAATCCGCCCGACGATCGGATGGCGAACCACATCCGCGCTCGAAAAGCGGGTTACGGCGATGCCTTCCACGCCTTCCAGCCGCTCAACCGCGTCCTTGAGCCCGCTCATCGCATCGCCGCCGGGAATATCCACCTGGCGGGGATCGCCGCAGACGACCATCCGGCTGTTCTGGCCAAACCGGGTGAGGAACATCTTCATCTGCGCCGGGGTGGTGTTCTGTGCTTCATCAAGGATCACGAAGGCATCGGCGAGCGTGCGCCCGCGCATGAAGGCGATCGGGGCGACCTCGATTTCGCCGCTGGCAAGCCGCCGCTCCACCTGTTCGGGCGGCATGCAATCATACAGCGCATCATACAGCGGGCGCAGATAGGGATCGACCTTCTCCTTCATGTCGCCGGGCAGGAAGCCCAGCCGCTCGCCCGCCTCGACCGCCGGGCGTGACAGGATCAGACGCTGGACGCTGCCGGTAATCAGCTGGCTGACCGCCTGCGCCACTGCGACATAGGTTTTGCCGGTGCCTGCCGGCCCCAGCGCGAAGATGATATCGCGGCTGGCCAGGGCGCGCATATATTCGATCTGCATGGCAGAGCGCGGCACGATGGTTTTCTTGCGGGTGCGGATCATGATCGGCGGCGCGTCATTATCGCCGGTGATGATCCCTTCCAGCGTCGGCTCGGTCGACATGGCGATCAGCGATTCGACCGCGCCTGGATCAAGCTCCTGCCCCTGAATCAGCCGTTGGTGCATGCCTTTCAGCACTTCGCGGCAGCGCGCCACCTCATCCTCGCCGCCTTCGATCTGGATGCGGTTGCCGCGCGCCGAAATATATACACCCAGCCGGTTTTCAATCTGGACAAGGTTGGCGTCAAACTGACCGAACAATGCGCCAAGCACGGTTGGCTCATCAAACTCGATCTCGGCCCGGCTCCGTCTGGGTTCGGTGCGGCGGGGCAGATCGGGGCGATGTTGCGCCGGTTCATGGGCGCGGACAGTTTTGCGGGACATGCGCTCCTTTCAGCAGGCCGAAAGTTCAGCCGATTCGGATGATAGGCTGGTCGGTGGTCCACGCAAGCAGGAGCAGTCATTGCGGACGTGGATAATTTGATTCGCGCGGGTGTCCTCACGCGGGATCAAAAATTTGATCAGCCCGCCCCGGCCTCCACCAACCGTCCCTGCAATGAGTTCGGCATGGCCTGCGTCAGCTCCACCTTCACCAGATCGCCAATCGCCGCATCCCCGCTGAAATGCACCGTCTGCAACCAGGGCGACTTGCCCAGCCATTGCCCGGGCGGCTTGCCGGCCCGTTCAACCAGCACGTCACAGCTGCGCCCGACACAGGACTGATTGAAGGCAAGCCCGCCTTGCTGGAGCGCGGCTTGCAGGCGTTGCAGCCGTTCGTCCATCACTTGGCGCGCGATCTGGCCGTCCATCGCAGCTGCCGGGGTGCCAGGGCGGGAGCTGTATTTGAAACTGAAGGCTTGCAGATAACCCACTGTATTTACAAGGGAGAGCGTTTCTTCAAACTCTGCATCAGTCTCCCCCGGGAAGCCCACGATGAAATCGCCGGACAAGGCGATATCGGGACGAACCGCGCGGACACGGTCAAGCACGCCAAGATAGCTTGCGACGGTATGATTGCGGTTCATCGCCCGCAGCACCCGGTCGCTGCCCGATTGGACCGGCAAATGAAGGTAAGGCATCAGCTTGGCATTTTCGCCATGCGCCGCGATCAGTGCCTCGGTCATATCGTTGGTGTGGCTGGTGGTATAGCGGATCCGGGCGAGCTCTGAAATGTCCGCCAGCGCCCGCGCCAGTCCATCAAGGCCAACCTTTCGCCCCTTGGCATCCACGCTGGCCCAGGCGTTGACGTTCTGGCCAAGCAGCGTGATCTCACGCGCGCCAGCCCCAACCAATCGCTGTGCTTCTTCGATCAGATCATTGAATGGCCGCGATATTTCTGCACCGCGCGTGTAAGGTACCACGCAATAAGTACAGAATTTGTCGCAGCCTTCCTGCACAGTCAGGAAAGCGCTGGGGCCCACTTTGCGGCGCTGCGGCAAGGCATCAAACTTGGCCCGGGCCGGCATTTCGGTATCGATCGCGCGGTGCCCGGCAATCGCCTCGTCCAGCATTTGCGGCAGGCGGTGATAGGCCTGGGGCCCAACCACCATCCGCACCTGCGGGGCGCGGCGCATGATTTCCTCCCCCTCGGCCTGAGCGACGCAGCCGGCCACCGCGATCAGCGGGACCGTGCCATCATCCCGGCGGATCCGGCCAATGTCGGAGAACACTCGTTCGGTCGCCCGCTCGCGGATATGGCAGGTGTTGAGCACCACCAGATCAGCCTCATCGCCTTCGGATGAGGGGGTGAGCCCCTGTGCATCAAGCAATTCGGCCATCCGTTCGCCATCATAGACGTTCATCTGACAGCCGAAGCTTTTGACCCGGTAGGTCTTGGGGGGCGGGGCGGGGCGCATGGGCTGCGGCGGATAGTCTATTGCGGCGGCAGAGTGAAGCTGTCCGTCGTCCCGGATCAAGCCTGGGACGACGATTCAATCCGTCAGCCGCTGCATCATCGCCGTCCGCGCGGCTGCCGCCATCGCCTTGCGCCCGGCCAGCGCCTCACCTGTCAGCACCGGCAGGAAATGGACCGTGATTACCAGCGCCCTTCCGCGCGCCATCAGCCGCTTGAAATTATCCAGGCCGTGTTCTTCGCCAATCCAGGCGATTTCGGCCGCTTCCGCGCCGTAATCGAGCAGCACCGGCTGCACCGCGATCCCCGCCGGGACCGGATCGAGCGCGGAGAGCAGCGAGGATTTGAACGGCAACATCCCGGTGCCATCGCTGGTGGTGCCTTCGGGGAAGATCGTCAGCGCGCCGGTGTCGTTGATCGCGGCGCGCACTGCGGCGATCTGTTCGGCCACGCTGGTCCGATCGTGCCGGGCAACGAACACCGTATCATTCATCGCGCAGAGCCATTTCAGCAGCGGCATTTCGGTCAGGCCATCATGGCCGACAAAGGCGCTGCCGGTGGTGGCCGCGATGGCCGGAATATCCAGCCAGCTGACATGATTGGCGAGCAGGAAGGCACCGCGCTGGACCTTTTCGCCGACTACGCGCAGCTCCACCCCGACCAGCCACGAAATTCCGCCCAGAAATATGCGCGGCACCGGGTTGCGCAATCCTAGCACCCGGCATGAATAATACAGCGGGATGCAAAAGAGCAGCAGTGCCACCATCGCGAGAATACGGATGAGGATTCTGGCCCAGCCGATCAACGGGATCGGAGCAGGCAGGGCAATCGCGGCGGCCATCACCGGCAATTACCCCTCGCGGCCGAGCCGGACGCCATAGAGTTCCATCCGGTGATCAACCAGCCGGTAGCCCAGCTTCTCGGCAATCTGGCGCTGGAGCGCTTCGAGTTCAGGATCGACGAATTCAACCACCTTGCCGGTTTCAACATCGATCAGATGATCGTGATGCGCCTCGGGTGCGGCTTCATAACGGGCCCGGCCATCGCCGAAATCATGGCGATCGAGGATTCCGGCCTCTTCAAACAACCGCACGGTGCGATAGACCGTGGCGATCGAGATTCGCTGGTCGATTGCGACCGCGCGCTCATGCAGTTTTTCGACATCGGGGTGGTCATCGCTTTGCGATAGCACCCGCGCGATCACGCGGCGCTGTTCGGTGATGCGTAGCCCGCGCTGGGCGCAAAGCGCTTCAATATCGATAGGATGGTGCACGTATTGTCCGGACAAATGAAAAGCCTCGCCAAGTAATAGCCTGGCGAGGCGATTCTACAAGGTTTGTAGCGAAGTTGTGCTTAGGCCACCTTGGGCTTGCGCCCGCGCTTTACGCCCGGCTTGCGGCCAAGGCCGATCTTTTTGGCCAGTTCGCGGCGCTTTTCGGCATAATTGGGGGCAACCATCGGATAGTCGGACGACAGGCCCCAGCGCGCGCGGTACTGATCGGGGGTCAGATTGTAATGCGTCATCAGGTGGCGCTTGAGCATTTTCAGCTTCTTGCCGTCTTCCAGACAGGTAATGAAATCTGGCTTCACCGATGAGCGAATCGAAACGGCGGGTTCCGGCAGAGCCTCGGGGGCAGCTACAGCCAGACCGAGGCCGGCGAGCGCACCATAAACATTGGTGATGAGTACCGGCAGATCGCTCACGGCGACGCTGTTGTTGCTGACATGTGCGGCAACAATATCGGAAGTAAGTGTGATGAGCGTTTCGTTCATGTCGCTCAGAGTCGAGTCCATGATATGTTCCTCTTTAATTAGCTGCGACCTCACTTATGGAGGGCCGGAGGCATTAATTGCCTCTCGGTAATCGTCGCCTAAGCCTGTAAATAATCGAATTCAAGTGGAATTAGTCGGGTTGCAAAGTTGTGATCGCTAACCATACGGCAGATGGCAACAAATTGTTCTGCCCGTCTATTCGATGTCACGCGCAAAGGTAATTGCATCCAGCCGATTGCCGCCTGTGGTGCGGTAGTAACTGGGGCGGCGGCCGATTTGCCGAAAGCCTGCGCGCAGATACAGCGCCTCGGCAGGATTGCCCGCCCGCATTTCCAGCAGCAACCGCCGCGCGCCGCGCGCCCGGGCGGTGGCGGTGAACGCGGCTAGCAACCGGGTGGCAAGGCCACCGCACCGATATTGCGGCGCAATTGCCAGCAGCAACAGCTCCTCTTCCTCTACCCCGCTGCGTGACAGAAAAAACCCCGCCACCACCTCGCCTGCCGCAGGAGCAGCTCCGGCAGGATTGATCAGGGCGTAATGGCATTGGCCCAGCATCAGCGAATCCTCCACCTGACGCCGCGACCAGGCCTCGCCAAAGGCGGGATCAAAGGCACTGGCCATCACCACCATGAGCTGATCCAGCTCGTCGGATGGAGCGATCACGGATTTGCCCCGGGCAGGCGGGCATCAGGCAGGCGCGCATCAGGCGCGCGGCCATAGAGCGGTGAGGGATCGGGCTGGAGCGCGTGGGTGGGGAGCAAGGCAAACGCGCGTGCATCGGGGAGCAGCACTAGTGCCTCGCCCGATCCGCGCAAGGCCACCAGCGCCTCGGCCTGGCTGCCCGCGACCAGCGGCGCGGCGGCTTGCTCAGCGGCGGCCTGCGGGGAAAGCGCCGCCAGATCGCCCAGCGGGGTGCCATCGGCAGCAAAGCTCTGCATGAACCATTCGCCGTGCCCACCGGTCATCGCGGCGGTCACGGTTTGCGCGCCGCGCTGATCGCGGGCCATCGCGGCGATCAAATGGAGCGTGGGATAGCCGAGCAGTTCGGCATCCCAGGCAAAAGCCAGCGCGCGGGCTGCGGCAAGGCCAACGCGAACCCCGGTGAAACTGCCCGGGCCGATCGCCACCGCGATGCGCTGTGCCCGGCCCTTATCCGGCAAAGCGGTGATCATCGGCACCAGCTGTTCGGCATGACCGCGCCCCAGGACACGGAATTCCCCGCCCAAGGCCGCGCCGCCCTCCATCAAGGCAACCGAACAGGCCTCGGTCGCGCAATCGATCACCAGGGTCCGCATCATGCGGCCAGTTAGGCGTCAGTCGATCCGATTGAAAGCATCGAAATCGGGGCGCGGGCTGCGGGCAAAGATCGTGGCGGGATCGCCGTAGCCCAGCGTCGAGATGAAGTTTGATTTCACGCGGGGGCTGTCGGCAAAAAATGCGGCATCGACCGCGTCATTGCTGAAGCCCGACATCGGCCCGGTATCCAGCCCCAGCGCGCGCGCGGCCATGATGAAATAGCCGCCCTGCAACGTCGAATTGCGCATCGCGGAAATTTCCTTGAGCGGCTCATTGCCGTCAAACCAGCTTTTGGCATCGGCGTGGGGGAACAGCTCCGGCAGCTTCTCGTGAAAATCGAGGTCCATGCCGATGATTACCGAGACCGGAGCCCTGAGGATCTTTTCGGCGTTGGCAGGCAGGCAGAAACTGGCGAGCTGCTCCTTCGCTTCGGCACTCACCACCCATACCAGCCGTGCGGGGAGCATATTGGCAGAGGTCGGCCCCATTTTCATCAGCTCCCAGATCGCGTGAAGCTGCTCAGTTGAAACCGGCTGGTCGAGATAGCCATTATAGGTGCGGGCGGTGCGGAACAGCTGATCGAGCGCAGCATCGGAAAGCGGCTGGTTCATAGTGTCTCCGGAATTTTAAGGAAAAATCAGGCAGCGCGGACTTCGCTCACCTCGGGCACATAGTGCTTGAGCAGTCCTTCGATCCCGTTTTTGAGCGTCGCGGTGGAGGAGGGGCAGCCCGAGCAGGCACCCTGCATCTGGAGGTAAACCACCCCATCGCGAAACCCGCGATAGATGATGTCGCCGCCATCATTGGCGACTGCGGGGCGCACCCGGGTTTCGATCAATTCCTTGATCTGCGCGACAATATAGGCCTGCGCCGGATCATCGCCAAAGTCTTCATCGTCTGCCGGAACGACAATCCCGCTGGCGTCAGGCCCGGAAAACAGCGGGGCCTGGCTCACGAAATGATCGAGCAGGATGCCCACGACCTGCGGCTTGAGCTGGCTCCAGTCAGCGCCAGGTGCCGCAGTCACCGAAATGAACTCACCGCCAAAAAACACGCCGGTCACATCGCCCAGATCAAACAGCGCCTCGGCCAATGGCGAAGCCGCCGCATCCTCAGGCGAAGTAAACTCGCGGGTGCCAGCCAGCATCACCTGCTCGCCGGGCAGGAACTTCAGCGCGGCCGGATTGGGCGTGGTTTCGGTTTCAATGAACATGATGGATTGGATGTAGGACGGCAGGGGGGCAGGGGCAAGGGGCGGCAGTGTACGACAAGGTGAAAACGGTGAGGAACGGGGACATGCTATTGCGTGTCTCCGAGCAACGATGAGACCAGACGCAACACGGCGTTGAGCGCGCTAGTGTGCGACGGAATTTAGGGGGTAACGTAAAATACCGCCGTAATGGCACCACCCGTAATTGCCTACCGTAATTGCAGCGTAATTCCTTGCAGCCCTTCTGCCCGGCAAAACTACCGCATCGTCCGAAGCAATCCTCACTCAATCCGTCAAGCATAGTAGCTATTCACTGGTCCTTCATTCTCACCCCCCTTATACCGCGCCTATGAGCTTTTTTCCCCGCGCCGCACGGCACTTTGCCGTTTTGCTTCCGCTTCTCGTCCTGGCCGCGCCGCCGG
>JAYVKX010000211.1:0-4374 GCA_043768005.1 Novosphingobium sp.
AGCTGGAAGCCTGCGCCAAGGCTGTCCAGATCGCCCAGCACCTTGAGCCGCTTTTCCGCAACAACCGATAATTGCTGATCGGCCGGCGTGGTAAGGTAAGCATAGGCGCGCAGCTTGGCCCGGCCAACGCGGCCGCGCAGCTGGTATAGCTGGGCCAGGCCAAACCGGTCTGCCCGGTGGATGATGATGGTGTTGGCGGATGGAATATCGAGGCCGCTTTCCACGATGGTGGTGGAAAGCAGCACCTCATATTTCTTCTCGTAAAAGGCGCTCATCCGCTCTTCCACCTGGCCCGGGCTCATCTGGCCGTGGGCGGTGACGAAGCGTATTTCGGGAACGGTGTTGCGCAGCCATTCCTCCAGATCGGCCATATCGGCGATGCGGGGGACGACGATGAAGCTTTGCCCGCCGCGGTGATGTTCGCGCAGCAGCGCCTCGCGCATCACCATCTCATCCCATTCCATCACATAAGTCCGCACCGCGAGGCGATCGACCGGCGGGGTCTGGATGGTGGAAAGTTCGCGCAGGCCCGACATCGCCATCTGCAGCGTGCGCGGGATCGGCGTGGCGGTGAGGGTCAGGATATGAACATTGGCGCGCAGCTGTTTCAGCGCCTCCTTGTGGTTCACCCCGAAGCGCTGTTCTTCATCGACGATGACGAGGCCGAGCCGTTTGAACTTGATCGATTTGGCCAGGATCGCATGGGTGCCGATAACGATATCGACCGTGCCATCGGTCAGCCGCTCGCGAGTGGAAGTCGCCTCCTTGGGCGGGACCAGCCGGGATAGCCGACCAATATTAAGCGGGAAACTGGCAAAGCGTTCGACGAAATTGCTGAAATGCTGCCGCGCCAGCAGCGTTGTGGGGGCGACGATCGCCACCTGCTGGCCTGACATCGCAGCAACGAAGGCGGCACGCAGCGCCACCTCGGTCTTGCCGAAGCCGACATCGCCGCACACCAGCCGGTCCATCGGGCGGCCAGCGGCCAGATCCTCCAGCACTTCCTCGATCGCGCGTTCCTGATCTTCCGTCTCGTCCCACGGGAAGCGATCAACGAACTGGTCATAGCTTGCGCTATCCGCCTCGATCACCGTGGCCTGACGCAGCGCGCGCAAGGCGGCGGTCTTGAGCAGCTCATGCGCGATGGCGCGGATGCGCTCTTTCAGGCGGCTCTTGCGTTTTTGCCAGCCTTCGCCGCCCAGCCGGTCGAGCCCGACCATTTCGCTATCGCTGCCATAGCGGCTGAGGACGTCGATATTCTCGACCGGGATGTACAGCTTGTCGCCGCCGGCATAGCTCAGCATCACGCAATCATGCGGGCTGTTGCCGACCGGGATCGATTGCAAGCCCTCATAGCGGCCAATCCCGTGATCCATATGGACCACCAGATCACCCGGCCCCAGCGCGGTTAGTTCGGCAAGGAAGGCATCGGCGCTTTTGCGGCGTTTTTTGCGGCGGACCAGCCGATCACCCAGAATATCCTGCTCGGTTACCAGCTCCAGCTCGTCATTGGCGAAACCTGCTTCAAGCGGCAGGACCAGCGCGACAGCCACGCCTTCTGCGGCCAGCCCCAGCGCTTCCTGCCAACTATCCGCCATGATCGGGGTGGGTTTCACCGCCTCGCCCAATATCGCCGCGATCCGCGAGCGGCTGCCGGCGGAATAGGCGGCGATGATCGCCTTCTTGCCGCGTTTGGCGGCGCCGTTCAGATATTTCGCGGCGGCTTCATACACATTATCGCCGCGCGCGCGCTCGGGCGTGAAATCGCGGGCCGAGGTAAACCCGAAATCGAGCACGGTGGCGCTTTCCGGCTGGGCAAAGATATCCGCGCGGTGGATCGGGCGCGATTTGAGCGCATCGTCCAGTTCCGCCCGCGAAAGATAGAGCGAGGCCGGTTCCAGCGGGCGATAGCTTCCGGCGGCTTTTCCCGAGGTTTCGCTGCGCGCCGCAAAATAATCGGCGATATCACCCAGCCGCTCATCCGCCGCGCCCAGCGCCGCGCTATCGATCACCAGCACATCATTGGAGGTCAGATGATCGAACAGCGGAACCAGCCGGTCTTCGAACAGCGGCAGCCAATGCTCCATCCCCGCCAGGCGCCGCCCGTCGCTGACCGCCTGATACAGCGGATCGGACGTTGCGTTGGCGCTGAACATTTCGCGGTAGCGGGTGCGGAACCGCTTGACCGTATCTTCATCCAGCAAGGCTTCGCTGGCGGGCAGCAGCAGGTGCTGATTCAGCACCCCGGTAGAGCGCTGGCTGCCCGGATCGAACAGCCGCAGCGTTTCCAGCTCGTCGCCGAAGAAATCGAGCCTGAGCCCGCTTTCCAGCCCCGATGGGAAGATATCGAAGATCGAGCCGCGCACCGCATATTCGCCCGCGTCCACCACCGTATCGGTGCGCGAATAGCCCTGCCGCTGCAGCAGCGCGATCAGGCTTTCGCGGGGGATCTCCATCCCGGGTTTGAGCAGCCGGACCGATTCGCGAACCCGGAACTGGGTCTGCACCCGTTGCAGCAGGGCGTTGATAGTGGTGACCAGCAGCTGCGACCCAGCGGGCGCGATCTGCAGCCGGTGCAGCGCTGAGAGCCGCCGCGCACTGACCGACAAGGCCGGGCTGGCGCGATCATAGGGCAGGCAGTCCCACGCCGGAAACTCGATCACTTCCAGCTCTGGCGCGAAGAATGCGGCGGTTTCGCTCACACTGCGCATTGCCGCTTCGTCTGCCGCAATAAACACCGCGCGCGATTTTGCAGCGCGGGCGAGGTCAGCCAGCACCAGCGGCTGCGCGCCCCGGGCGACCGAGGCGAGTGTCAGCGGTGTCTTCGCGGCAAGGATGCGGGATAGATCGGGCATGGTTGAAGCGAGCGGCCTTAAACCGTCAGCGGGGGATTTCAACGTAATCAAGACGCTGCATCAGCATCATCTGCGCGCCGGCATATTCGGGCGGCACGGCCTGAGTGCCCAGCGCCCAGGCCATAATGTCTACATCATCTTCCTCGATCAGCGCCTCGAACCAGCCGATTTCAACTTCGCCCCAGCCGCTGTGATAGCGATCGAACAGCCCGCCGATCATATAGTCCGCCTCACGCGTGCCGCGGTGCCAGGCGCGGAACTGGATGCGTTTGAGGCGGGCGGCGTCGATCATTTCGCGCGGTTAGGTGAGCGAGGACTTGGAGGCAAGCGCCAAGCCTCGCTATAGACCACCAATGCGTCCCGATCAGCTCAATCCCCTGTTCGTTTCTGCTGACAGCCTGAAGGGTGTCGGCCCGAGCCTTGCGCGCCCGCTTGAGAAGCTGGGGCTGACCCGGGTGCGCGATTTCATCTATCATCTGCCCGACCGGTTTGTGCAACGCCGGGCCGTCGCCAATCTGGATGAGGCGAGCGTGGGCGAGAATGTTGTCATCCAGCTCACCCCGACTGAATATCGCAGCGCAGCGGCTCGCGGGCCGTTCCGGGTGCTGGCAAGCGATGCGCTGGGCAATATCTGTTCGCTCACCTATTTCGGGCGCAACGGCGGCTGGGCGAAGAAATCGCTGCCGCTGGGCGAACCGCGCTGGATCGCCGGGCGGCTCGATCAATTTGGTCAGACCTTGCAGATCGTCCACCCCGATCATGTCGCCGAGGCGAGCGGTGCGGCGCTGGGAACCTTGTGCGAGCCGGTTTATCCGCTGTCCGATGGGCTGACGAAGGGCCGGATCGCGGCGCTGGTCCAGCAGGCGCTGGCGGCTTTGCCCGAGCTGCCGGAATGGATCGAGCCAAGCCTGATGGGCAAGATGCTGTGGCCCGCCTGGCGCGATGCTCTGAAGCTTGGCCACCAGGGCGAGCATCCCGGCGCGCGCGACCGGCTCGCCTATGACGAGCTGCTCGCCAATAGTCTGGCGCTGATGCTGGTGCGCGATGCCAACCGCGCGCGGATTGGCACGCCACTTAGAGGCGATGGACGGTTGCGCGCAAACCTCACCCTGCCTTTCGTCCTGACCGGCGCGCAGCAGCGCTCGATTGGCGAGATTGAGGGCGATATGGCGCAGGGCGCACCGATGCTGCGCTTGCTGCAGGGCGATGTCGGTTCGGGCAAGACGGTGGTGGCGCTGGAGGCGATGTTGATCGCGGTGGAAGCAGGCGCGCAGGCCGCGCTGCTCGCGCCGACCGAAATCCTTGCCCGCCAGCACCATGAAACGCTGACCCGGATGCTGGCCGGAACCGGGGTGGCGATTGCGCTGCTCACGGGCCGCGATAAGGGCCGGGCGCGCGAATCGATCCTGATGGGGCTGCTCGATGGCAGCATCGACATCTGTATCGGCACCCACGCGATTTTTCAGGAAGCGGTGGCCTACAGGCAGCTCGCGCTGGTGGTGATCGACGAGCAGCACCG
>JAYVKX010000212.1:0-2297 GCA_043768005.1 Novosphingobium sp.
AATCTGTGGGTTCTGGGCGCGGAGCTTCTGTCATGTCGGCTGGGCGCTTAGAAGCTCCCGCGCCTGCGCGCAATCCCGCTCCATCTGCGCGACCAGCGCGTTCACCGTATCGAACTTCGCTTCGGGGCGAAGGAAGTGGTGGAACGCCACCTCGATCTCCTGGCCATAGAGATCGCCGGAAAAATCGAAGAAATGGGGCTCAAGCAGTTCACGGGGCGGCTCGAATGTCGGGCGGATGCCAAGGTTGGCCGCGCCGTTCAGCAGTGTGCCATCTGGCAAGTGTCCGGTTACAGCATAGATCCCGTAACGCGGGCGCAGATAGCTGCCCAGCGGCAAATTGGCGGTGGGATAGCCGATGTTTCGCCCCAGCTTGTCGCCGTGCTGAACCACGCCCCGGATCGCAAAGGGGCGGGTGAGCAGCCGCGCGGCGGCCGGGCAATCGCCCGCCTGCAGCGCGGCGCGGATGCGGCTGGAGGAGACAATCTCGCCGTCTGCAGCTACCGCGCCGACCGATCTTGCCGCAAGCCCGACCCGCGCCCCCAGTTCGCGGAGCAAGGCCAGATTGCCGCCGCGCCCCTTGCCGAAAGTGAAATCCTCACCCGTAACCACGCCCGCCGCTCCGATCCGGTGGTGGAGCAGCCGCACGACGAAATCCTCGGCAGAGTTGGCGGCAAACAGCGCGTCGAAATGAAACACCAGCATCGCATCGGCTCCGGCGGCGGCGAACAGTTCCTGCCGCTGGTCCAGCGTGGTCAGCCGGAACGGCGGCGTATCGGGGCGGAAAAAGCGCACCGGATGGGGATCGAAGGTGGCGATGATCGCTGGGCGGCCCTCGCCCCGCGCCCAGTCCACCGCTTCGCGCACCACCGCCTGATGGCCCAGATGGAACCCGTCAAAATTGCCCAGCGCAATCACCGCGCCGCGCAAGTGATCGGGAGCTGTATCGCGGGAATCGAGACGCTGGATGGTCATCGCGGCGGGGGCGGTGTGATTTGGGCCAGCGGCACCAGCCCGGCGCGGATCACCCGCAGCGCATTGCCGCCCATCGCCGCGCGGATCTCGTCCGGGGTAAAGCCTTCATCCAGCAGCGCCTGGGTGATCTGGACCAGCTGCGAGGTATCGAACCGCACCGTAGTCGCCCCGTCATAATCGCTGCCCAGCGCAACATGGGCGATCCCGACCAGATCGCGGACATATTTCATGGCCTTGGCGGCGGCGCGCGGCGAGGTATCGCAAACCGCCCCGTCCCAATAGCCGATGCCGACCACTCCGCCGGTTTTGGCAACGCCCTTGATCTCATCATCGGTGAGGTTGCGGTTGACCTGGCAGGTCGCCTGCACCCCGCCGTGGCTGGACACCACCGGTCGGCGGGCGACGCCAAGCAGCTGCGCAACCCCGGCATGGCTCAGATGGGCGATGTCGATGATCATCCCCTTGTCTTCCATCCGCCCGGCGATTTCGAGGCCGAACGGAGTAAGCCCGCCTTTCTTGAGTCCGTGCATCGATCCGGCCAGCTCATCGTCGAAGAAATGGGTCAGGCTCGCCATGCGGAAGCCGGCGGCATACAGCCGGTCAAGGTTTTCGGGCTTGCCTTCAAGGTTGTGCAGCCCTTCGATAGTCAGCATCGCGCCGACTGGGGCTTTGCCCGATTTTCTTGCCAAAAGCAGTGCATCAAGGCTGGCAGCATCGCTCACCTTGGCCAGCTGGCCGTGCGATCCGGCCACCGCCCGGTTCAGCTTTACCGCATGATAAAGCGATCGCTGGATCAGCGAAAACCAGGTGCGGACCGGCTGCAGCTGGGCGATCACCAGCGGGGTGATATTATCGGTATCGGTGCCATTGCCATCATAATTCTGGCCCTTGGGCGTCTTGGTCACCGATGAAAACAGCTGCAGCGCAACATTGCCATCAGCCAGCCGCGGCAGATCTTCATGGCCGCGGCTGGCGCGCGCCAGCAGATCACGGTTCCACATCAGCGTATCGGAATGAAGATCAACGATCTGCAAACTCTGGTGCAGCGCCAGCGCCTCGGCGCTGACCGGGATCAGTTCCTTGCCGTCAAGCTTGTTCATGGATGCTTCGAGATAGCCCGGGGCAATCCCGAAAAAGCCGATGGCGGCGATTGCGGCCACAGCTGCCGGCATCCAGATCCGTTTGCGCATAGTGTCTCCCGTTTATCTGGCCCGTTTATGCGGCCTGATTATGCGTCCGTTTACGCAGCAAGCTGACGAAATCATAGCCCGGCGCGCGGCCCTCGGCAGGATGGGCTTCGCGGCTTACTTCGTGCCACGCGGCAG
>JAYVKX010000213.1:0-3088 GCA_043768005.1 Novosphingobium sp.
AGGAATCGATCCGGCAGCGCTGCTGATTTCGGGCGAACGGCTGGTGCAGGCTGCGGCGCTTGATGCAGGCCTGACCGGGGCTGACGGGCAGATTGTGCAGCTGCGCGCCGGGGCCGCCGAATCGGCTGCGATCGATCATTTGCGCGATGGCGGAGGATCTGCCGCCCTGTCCGCCGCCGCGCGCCAGATCATGGCCGCAACCGCCAAGCCGACGGACGGGATTGTATCACGGTATCTCAACCGCCCGATTTCACAGGCAATTTCAAGGCAGCTGCTGCGGTTTCCGACGATCCGTCCGCTCCACGGTTCGATCGGGACGGCGATAATCGCGGCGGTGATGCTATATTGGCTGATCCAGGGGACCGAGCAGGGCCTGCTGATTGGCGCAATTCTGTTCCAGCTGGCCTCGATATTCGATGGCGTGGACGGCGAAATCGCCCGCGCGACCTTCCGGAGCTCTCCCCAAGGAGCGATGATCGATAGTCTGGTCGATGCCGCAGCCAACCTTGGATTCGTCGGCGGTGTTGCTCTAAACCTCTATTTGCAAGGGGATATGTCAGCCGCCGTGACCGGTGCGGGTGGTCTGGTGATGTTGGCTTCGGGGCTCACCCTGATTGGAATACGTGGCCGAAAGAGCGAAGCGGGGTTGACCTTCAATGCCGTAAAGGAGCATTTCAGCGCACAACGCTCGCGGGTGATGACCTGGCTGACCTGGCTGACCATGCGGGATTTCTTCGCTTTGGTCGGTGCGCTATTGATAATAGCCGGTTTTGCCCCGCATGCGTTGATAGTATTTGCGGTTGTCACGGCCGGCTGGCTGGCGGTGGTCGTGGCGGTTTTGATCCGCCAAGCAGCTTGACGTGTGCCAAACTTCTTGCTTTTGGCGCGTGGTTTTCTCAATGACGCGAAATTGTCACAGCCGCGCCGCGTCTGTCTGAAGGGATCGAATTCATGAAGCCAATAAAGGTCGCCATCATCGGCGTGGGCAACTGCGCCAGCTCGCTGGTGCAGGGCGTTGCCTATTATCGCTCGAATAACTCATCGCAGGGCCTCATCCACGACAAGATCGGTGGCTATGGCGCAGGCGATGTCGAATTCGTCCTGGGCGTCGATGTCGACGCACGCAAAGTCGGTCTGGATGTTTCCGAAGCGATCTTCTCCGCCCCCAATTGCACCGCCGTGTTTCAGGAGAATGTTCCAGCTGCGGGCAACAAGGTTATCATGGGCAAGGTGCTTGATGGCGTGGCCGAGCATATGACCGGGATGGGCGACAAGGGCTTCATCGTTTCCGACGCTGCCGAGCCGACCAGAGAATCGATGGTCGCCGCGCTCAAGGACAGCGGAGCCGAGGTGCTGCTCAACTTCCTCCCCGTGGGCTCGGAAGAAGCCACCGAATTTTACATGGAATGCGCGCTTGAAGCGGGCGTGGCCGTGGTCAACTGCATGCCGGTGTTCATCGCCAGCCGCCCCGAATGGGAAGCCCGCTTCCGCGCCAAGAACATTCCGATCATCGGCGATGACATCAAGGCGCAGGTGGGTGCCACCATCGTTCACCGCGTGCTTTCCAGCCTGTTTGGCGCGCGCGGCGTGAATATTGAGCGGACCTATCAGCTCAACACCGGTGGCAATACTGATTTCATGAACATGCTGGATCGCCAGCGCCTGGGCAGCAAGAAAACGTCCAAGACCGAAGCGGTGCAGGCAATGCTCGCCCAGCGGCTTGAGGATGAGAACATCCACGTCGGTCCTTCGGATTATGTGCCTTGGCAAAAGGACAACAAGCTGTGCTTCCTGCGCCTTGAAGCCAACCAGTGGGGCAATGTCCCGATGAATCTGGAATTGCGCCTTTCGGTTGAAGACAGCCCAAACTCGGCGGCTTGCGTCATGGATGCGATCCGCTGCTGCAAGGTTGCGCTGGAGCGCGGCGATGGCGGGGCCCTGATCGGTCCGTCGGCTTACTTCTGCAAGCATCCGCCGCAGCAGTTCAACGATGATGTGGCCGCCCAGATGGTCGATCAATATGTCGGTGAAACTGCGCTGGCCGCAGAATAATCCGGGTTTCGTTGCTAAATGATGGCGCCGGTGGGTTTCGGCCTGCTGGCGCCGTTGTTGTTTGAAACTGGGCCGTTTGGAGCAGCTGATGGACGCGCTGATCATTGCCGCAGGCTTCGGCAGCCGCCTGGCCGAACTATCCGATTCGAAACCGCTTACCCCGGTGGCCGGGATCACCCTGCTGGAACTTGGCGTGCGCCAGGCCAAGGCGGCGGGTGCGGCGCGGGTGGTGGTGGTTACCGGGCACAAGGCCGATGAGATCGAGGCATTTCTGCCGCAGCTTGCCGCGCGGACCGGGATCGCGATTGTGTCGCAGCGGGTGGCCGACTGGTCACTGCCCAATGGCTATTCGGTGATGGCCGGGGCTGCTGCGATTGCGGGCGATTATCTGCTGATGATGTCGGATCACATTTTTTCGACTGAAATCCTCCAGCGACTTGCCCGGCAGGGCAGCACAGATCGCGGCGTAACGCTGGCGATCGATCGCCGGGTGGATAGCCCGCTGATCGATCCCGATGATGCCACCTGGGTCAAATTGGATGGGGCCCAGCGGATCACCGCGATCGGCAAGAGCATCGCCGCCTATGATGCGGTTGATTGCGGTGCGTTCCTGGCCACGCCTGAGCTTGCCGCAGCGATTGCCGCGGCGATTGCGGCGGGTAAATCGGGCAGTCTGTCGGACGGGATGCAGCGCCTGGCCGATAGCGGCCGGGCTGCGACGATGGATGTGGGTGAAGCCTGGTGGCTCGATGTAGATGATCCGCGCGCGCATTTCATGGCCGAGGCCCAAGCCCCGGCGAATCTGCGCGAGATTTACGGATAAGCGGCGTTACGGATATTTCAGCTGGATCCGCGCAGTCAGCCCGCTGCGCGGTACGTTGAGGCGGACCGAGCGGAATGAGGGCAGCCCGGCCAGCGTCGCCGGATTGTTAGAAAAGCCATAGCCTTCCGCCGGAAAACCGATCCCGGTGCGATCGAAATTGCGGCTCGCGTTCTCATCATGATAGATCGCCACGGCATAGACGCCGGGCTGCGG
>JAYVKX010000214.1:0-3677 GCA_043768005.1 Novosphingobium sp.
GGTTTCTGGCGCAGCAGCGCATCGAGCCGCAGCGCGGCAACCCTGAAATCGCCCCCTTCAAGCGCCCGGCCCATCCAGTAGATCTGGGTCATCGGGATCCGCCAGCCCAGCTGCCCGGCCACCATGAATGCGCGATCAGCACCGGCCTGGTCTCCTCCGGCAAAGCGGGCTGCGCCAAGCAGCGCCGTGCTGGCCGGATCAACCGGCTCTTGCGCAACCGCAGCCGCGCCCAGCGGCAAGGCGCGGCGGTTATCGCCAGCTTCGAGCAGCTGACGGCCCCGGCTGCGCAGGGCTTCGGACGCGAATAACCCAGGGATCCGCGCGGCGAGGCCGGGATGATCGGCAGTGGACCGATCCGCCACGCTGCCAATCGCCAGCACCGCATAGCCCAGACAAGCGCCAATCGCGGCGCTGCGCCAAAGCCCGTGGGATGGTCTGAATGACGCGGCGGCGGGCATGGTCCGCGCTACTTCTTCGTATGCTCGTACTGATAATATTCGTAACCGTAATATTCGGAATAGCGATTGCCGGCCTTGAGCGGATCAAATTTGGTCAGCACCGCGCCAAGCAGAACCGGGCGCATCGCGCGCAAGCGGCGCAGCGCCGCCTTGAGCGAGCCGCGGCGGCTGCGATCCGCTTCGACCACAAAGATCACCCCATCAACCAATGCGGCCATCAGCGGCGAATCGGCCAGACCCAGAATCGGCGGGCTATCGACGATCACCACATCATAGCTGCGCGCCGCTTCCTGAAGGATTTCCTCGACCCGCGCGGTGGACAGCAGCTCGGTCGGGCTGGGCGGTACGGGCCCCGCCAGCACCAGGCTGAGGTTATCGCGGCCCGACGGCACCTGAATATTCGCCAATGGTTCATGCGAGGTCAGCAAGGTGGACAGGCCGCGCTCATTCTCCAGATCAAGACGGCGGTGCAGCGATGGACGGCGCATATCGGCATCGATCAGCAGCGTGCGCCGGCCCATCCGGGCAAAGCCCGCAGCGATCGCAAAGCTTGAGGTGGTTTTGCCCTCGGATGCCTGCGCGCTGGTAACCAGCATGATCTGCGGCAGGCCTTCTGCGGTCGAATAGAGCAGCGAGCCGCGCAGCGAGTTGTAAGCCTCTGAAATGGGTGACTTGGGATCGGCCAGCCCTTCATCGGGGGTGGTGCCATGCGAGCGCGGGACAACCCCGAGCAGCGGCAGATCCAGCTTGGCCTCGACATCTTCGGGTACCCGGATCGAATCGTCGAACTGATCCTTGAGGAAGACCGTCAACGAAGCCAGGCCAATGCCGAAAATCAGGCCGACCAGCAGGTTCTTGAGCATGTTGGGCGAAGAAGGACCGCTTGGAGCTTCAGCCGTATCGATGATCGAAACATTGCTGAGGCTGACGCCAGCAACCGCATTGAGCTGCTTGAACCGTTCGAGCAGTCCATCATAGACCTGCCGGTTGGTTTCCGCCTCGCGCGCTAATAGCCCGTATTGAACGGTCCGATCCTGCTCGGCCAGCGTATCATTCTTGAGCTCGCCGACCTTTGCGTAGAGCTCCCGCTCGGCGGCTTGCGCGCTCTGATATTGGCCGCGGATCGAATTGCGGACATTTTCGGCCGCCTGTTGGAGCAGCTTGTTGAGCGTCGCCAGCTCTGCCACCTTGGATTTTACCGTCGGATATTCTTCAAGGTGCCGCGCCCGCTCTTCACTCAGCGCCGCCTCGATCGCGGCGCGCTGCGACAGGAGGCTGGTGACCGTGGGGTTGGTAATGACCGCCTGCGAGCTCAGCAATGGACCACTGGACACAGCCCGCCACATGCCTTCGGCCTCGATCCGCCGGGCGGTCGCGCCATTGGCGGCGGTATTCAGCTGGAGCAGACTGGCGGTGGTGATCGAACTGCCACCCTGGCCCGCCGATTTACCTTCATCGCCAGTGCCGGCATCGCGCATGTGAATAAGCCCCGCCTGCCGGGCATAGGCATTGACCCCGCGTTCGGATTCGGCGAGCCGCTTTTTCGCTTCTTCAAGCTGTTCCGAAAGGAAGCCGCGCGCATAGGACGAGCTATCGAACTTGCGCTGCAGGTTTGCCTGAATGAACTCACTCGCATAGGCATTGGCGATCTGGGCTGAAAGCTGGGAATCGGTACTTTCATAGTTGATCGTCACGATCCGCGAATCGCGCGGCAGATTGACCTTGAAATGCCCGCGCAGTAGCCCGATGACTTCACCGCGGATCGCCTCGATCGAAGCGCCCGCCACAGGCTCTGCCACTTCCTGCGAAGCGTAGAACCTGGGGTTGCCGGTCAGCTTGAGCTTTTGCGCCACGCGCAGCGCCAACCCCCGGCTTTGCAGCACATCGACCTGGGTTTTGAGGAAGCGGTCGGTATCATAGGCACCGGCTCCCAGCACATCGCTGTCATCGCCTTGATCGGCGAGGATCCGCCCGCTTGAATCGTTGATCTGAATGGTCGAACTGGCAGTATAGCGCGGCGTTTGCAGTAGCGTTGCGACCAGCGCCACGGCCAGCGCACTGGCAATGATCACCGCGATCAGCCACAGATTGCTACGGATGGCCGCAGCAATATAGCGGAAATCGAAGGTTGATTTCGCCACCCCGACAGGGCCGTGTTCATCGCCGTGATCCAGCGACAGATAGGAGTGGCGGCTGAGTTCAGCTGTGGTCTGACTATTGGACAATGCAGGTTTCCTTTCCGCCGATCAGGGTCTGCGACCTAGCGGAAGATATAGAACAGGTTGAAAGCGGGGGCCGCCTCGAGGAATTCAAGCCATGCCCCTCTAAGCGTAGAACGGCCGACCACAATGGTATCGCCAGCCAGAATCTGCGGATCGGCGGCGCTGCCGTTGCGGATTTCTTTCAGGTTGAAGCGCGCGCCCATCCGCTCTCCTTTGAGGAGGCGAAAGACCATCACCTCGTTGAGCCGGGCAACTTTTGTCGGGCTTTTGGCCTGCGCCATCGCGGACAGCAGTGTGGTTTGCGGCGCGGCTTCGAAAATGCCGGGCTCACGCACCTCGCCCTCAACCGAAAAGGTCGTCCGGCGGCGTTCGGTCACGATCACCGCCACTTGGGGATTACGGATAAACCGCGCAGCAAGCCGCCTGGTCAGCTCCTCACGCAGTTCCACCGGGCTGAGCCCGGCTGCGATCATTTCGCCCGCCAGCGGCACCTGGATATAGCCGGTGCCATCGACCCGGTAGAGATCTGAGGTCAGCTCAGGTTCGCCCAGCACACGAATCGCCAGCCGATCGCCAATGCGGATAACCTCGTCCGCCTCAGGATCGATCGACTTGATCGGGATGGTTGCATAAGCGGCTTCACCCACCGGCAGCTGGTTGGCCCGGCCATGTTCGCAGCCGCCGCACAGCAACAACAACACCCCTGCCAAAATCATGGCTTGCTTGCTGGTCATGACAATTCTTCCACATCCCCGGACTGGCCGGGACGAGCCCGCTGCGGCGGCGCAAGGATCAGCCCTGCGCATACTGCCGCCAGACTTGCCAATGCCATGGATCGAAAGGGATAATCAACCAACGAATGCAGGCCCAGCAGGATAAGGCTGGTGAGCGCAAAAATGACCAGCCCCCGGCCCTCGCCCGAAGCTGCCCGGCGCGACTTGATCGCGGCCCTGATCAGCAATGCGGCCGCCCCGGCCAGCAGCAATATGCCAAAGAT
>JAYVKX010000215.1:0-6438 GCA_043768005.1 Novosphingobium sp.
GATCGGACAAACGCCATATGGCCATCGCGCGGCGGGCGGTTGATGGTCACCCCGGCATCCTTCAGCCGCTGGCAAGTCGCGTAGATATTCTCCACCCGATAGGCGAGATGGCCAAAATTCCGGCCTCCGCCGTATTCTTCCTGATCCCAATTATGGGTCAGCTCAACCTCGGCGATGCCTTCCTGCCCGGGTGCCGCCAGGAAGATCAGGGTGAAACGCCCCTGCTCGCTGGAAAAGCGGCGGACTTCGTCCAACCCGATCAGCTGGAAAAACGCAATCGTCGCTTCGGGATCGGTTACGCGGATCATGGTATGGAGGAAGCTGGTCACGGGGGAACTCCAGATGGTCTGGCCAGCCTCTTGCACCACCTGCGCCAAAACCAAAAGGCCCGCCGCCGTTTCCTGTGGCGGGCCTATAGTCGCTTGATTCGTAACTTCAGGTCAGAACGCGAATTTGACGGTGCCAACCACGGCATCGTTCGAATAACCGTCGATCGAATTGCCTTCTACGCCGATATAGCTGACCCCGGCCGACAGGTTTTTGGTGATATTATAGGTCGCACCAAGCGCGTAATCGAGGCCGCCTTCGTAGCTCGCGCTCGCGCCAGTGGCGAATTTGGGCGACAGGGCCCCGTCGGTATAGCCAAGGTGCGCCGAAAGCGAGATCGGCGTGCTGGGGATCCCGCCGCTCAGCTCGCCATAGACATAAACATTGTCATCGTTGTTGCCATCGGCGTTGAAGTCCAGCGAGGCTTGCTTCCACGCATAGAACGCGCCAACCTTAGCAGTGACCGGGCCAAGCGTCTTTGACAGCGAAGCATAGGGTTCAAAGAACTCTGCCTTGCCGACATGGCCGCTGGGATAGGCGTAATAGAGCAGGCCGACGTCTGCGGTCAGTCCGCCAACGGGGCCGGTCCAGCCGCCATAGAGATCAACTTCCTGGCTGCCGTAAATCGGATCGAGCGCGGGGAAAGTATTCGAAAAATCGATCGAGGACGACCATACGCCAACATAGAATCCGCTGGAGTGATTGAGGTTGATCGAACCCTGGATCGCCGGATCGCCGCTTGACTGTGACAGGCCGCGGAAGCGGTAATCAGTTACCAGCGTGACATTGCCGGTGAGGGTGAACGCACTGGGGGGATCGGTTTCATCGGCAAAAGCGGGAACAGCGGTCAATCCGCAACCGATGAGAACAGAAGCGGCAACAATGCCGCGGATGGACGTGAGCATGTCATTTTTCCTTAAGTGACTGGCGCTTCGTCCCACCTGCGCACAAGAAGTTACTCCTCATTATCGGAAGCATTCAACCTGTTCATAGCAGTTTCTGCACACAATTGCTGCACCGCACAAGCCACTATCATTTGTTTCATTGCGTATGCCCCGGCAGGTGTAACCCAGATGCAACGCTGCCCAAACCCGGCAAAGCTGCCCTGCCCCCGTTCGGCTTGTGATCGGCCGGTGGCGGAGCTATACTCCAGCCTGTTTCCCGAACCGCCATGATCTCATACATCCGCAAGCTCATACGCACGCCCGCAGTTGGCCCCAGCCCCGCCGTTCCTGGTGGTGAGCGGGTCTATGCGATCGGTGATATTCACGGGCGGCGCGATCTGCTGGCCGCGTTGATCGAGGCGATCGATGCCGATGATGCAGCCCGCAAGCCGGCCGCAACGACGATCATCCTGCTGGGCGATCTGGTTGATCGCGGGCCGGACAGCGCCGGAGTTATCGCTCTGGCCCGTGAGTGGCAGGCCCGCCGCAAGGTGCGGATCTTGACCGGCAATCACGAAGAAGTATTCCTGGGCAGCTTTACCAAGCTTGAGGTGCTGCGCCATCTGCTGCGTTATGGTGGGCGCGAGACTTTGCTAAGCTATCCAATTGATCCGGAAGTCTATTTCAACGCTGACCTGGCTGAAACGCAAACGCTGATGCGCGGCGCTGTACCATTGGAGGATCTGGCTTTCTTGCGCAGTTTCGAAGATCAGATCCGCATCGGTGATTATCTGTTCGTCCACGCCGGGATCCGCCCCGGCGTGCCGCTGGAGGATCAAACGCTGGAGGATCTGCGCTGGATCCGTCAACCGTTCCTTGATTCGACTGACAATTTCGGTCCGGTGGTGGTCCATGGCCATACTATTTCCGCGCGCGCCGAATTTCGCCATAACCGCATCGGGATCGATACCGGTGCCTATGCCTCAGGCCGGCTCACCGCGCTGGGGCTTGAGGGCACCAGCCGATGGCTGATCGAAGCAAGTGACAATGACGGTGAGATGCGGGCCGGACAAAGGAGTATTCGATGAAGATTGCCATGGTCGGTTCGGGTTATGTCGGTCTTGTTTCGGGGGCGTGTTTTGCTGATTTCGGGCATGACGTGGTCTGCATTGACAAGGATCCGGCCAAGATTGACCGGCTGCAGGCGGGCGTCATGCCGATCTATGAGCCGGGCCTTGCCGAACTGGTCGGTGCCAATACCCGCTCTGGCCGGTTAAGCTTCACCACGGATCTGGCCGAAGGGATCGATGGTGCCAGCGCGATCTTCATCGCGGTGGGCACGCCATCGCGGCGCGGCGATGGCCATGCCGATCTGTCATTCGTTTATGCCGTGGCCGAGGAGATTGGCCAGAACCTCAAGAACCCGGCGGTCATCATCACCAAATCGACCGTGCCGGTGGGCACCGGTGACGAGGTGGAGCGGATCCTGTCCGAAGCCGGCTTGGCGGAAAAATTCGCGGTTGCCTCCAACCCGGAATTCCTGCGCGAAGGAGCCGCGATCAGTGATTTCAAGCGGCCCGACCGGATCGTGATCGGCACCGATAATGGATGGGCCCGCGGCCTGATGCGCGAGGTTTACCGCCCGCTGTTCCTCAATCGTGCACCAATCCTGTTCACCAGCCGGCGCAGCGCCGAACTGATCAAATATGCCGCCAACGCCTTCCTCGCCACCAAGATCACTTTCATCAACGAGATGGCCGATCTGTGCGAAAAAACCGGTGCGGATGTTCAGGATGTCAGCCGCGGGATCGGGCTCGATGGGCGGATCGGCGCAAAGTTCCTTCACGCCGGGCCCGGCTATGGCGGCAGCTGCTTTCCCAAGGATACGCTCGCCCTGCTCAAGACTGCCGAGGATTATGACAGCCCGACTAGGATCGTCGAGGCGGTGGTCAAGGCCAATGAAACCCGCAAGCGCGCGATGGGCCGCAAAGTGATCGAGGCGCTAGGCGGAGCCGAAGAAGCGCGCGGCAAGAAAGTCGCGCTGCTTGGCCTGACTTTCAAGCCCAACACCGATGATATGCGGGATGCCCCCAGCCTCGCCATCGCCCAGGCGCTGATCGATGCCGGGGTCGAAGTAGCCGCCTATGACCCGGAAGGCATGGCCCTCGCCGCGCCGCTAATGCCCGGGGTGGCGATGATGCCATCCGCCTATGCCGCAGTCGAAGGTGCCGATGCAATTGCCCTTGTCACCGAATGGGACGCCTTCCGCGCGCTCGATCTCGCCAAAGTCAAACAGCTCGCCAAAGCGCCGGTGCTGGTCGATCTGCGCAATATATATGACCCCGCAGAGGTGCGCGCCAAGGGCTTCACCTATTCGAGCGTGGGGCGGAGTTAACCCCGCACCCGGCTGAACAATTCCTGCAGCGCGGCGGCCATCCATTGCTGATCGATCGCGCCAAATTCTGCCGAATGTGGGTTGCCCGGCGCGAGCTGGTAGGGGCTTCGATCGATCTGTTCGGCTTTTACGTGGGCGAGGCCATCCTTGAGCCAGATGGTGATGGCCATGATGCGGTTGCCGTGGATTTTCAGGACAGAGCGTTTGATTGCGGTGGATGAGCCTTCTTCGCTCAATTCATATTCGCCGCGGCTTTCCAGCGCGGAATGGGCGAGCGCGACCAATTTTGCCAGCATCGGGCCCTCGGTGCGGTCCCAGCGCAGCCGCTCAAACTGGATGGCATCGACGACTTGCGAAAGCCGGTCACATTCAAACTCGAAGGGGTCTTGGGGCACAGGGATCTCTCGGATTTGGCGACCGGGCAATGTCGCGATCAGACTGCTATAACCGCGAAGTCCTAACGAGTGCGGTGCAGCGATCTACGGAACCCTCAATCGGCAATTAGCGGTATCCACTTGCCCTTGGTCCGACTGGTCAGGTGAAATTGCCAGCAGCGATCACAGCGATAGGGGCGCAACGGGAAATCGGCGCGGACGGCTGCCTCAAGCGCGTGCTGCTGGCTCGCGTAGCGCGCTTTCCTGGCGCAAATGCTCAGTCTGGTGCGCATTTTTCCCTTTTACTGCTATTGGTACGAAAATTGCCAGGGGGCCTGTAAGCCGGGTTCTGTCTTGCGGGAGGTATCGCGCCTTGTTTCCTTGGCGGACCAGCCCCGCATGGGCAGCCATTCCTCTAGGCGGTGCATTGCTGCATCGCTCAAGCAACCAACCCGGGCGGTCGATGCGAAACACATCTGCCGGTCCTTACGAACCGGCGCGCCGCCCCTATTCGGTCTTGCTCCGGGTGGGGTTTACCATGCCGCAAACGTTACCGCCTGCGCGGTGCGCTCTTACCGCACCCTTTCACCCTTACCCTGATTTACATCAGGGCGGTCTGCTCTCTGTGGCACTTTCCCTAGGCTTGAAGCCGAAGCCTTTCGCCCGGCGGGCGTTACCCGCCACCCTTGTTTCGTGGAGCCCGGACTTTCCTCGGCATTATTGCTAATGACGCGGCTGCCCGGCCCCCTGGCAAACCTTACCTAGCACGTCCCTGATCGCGATCCAACAACAGCGCGAACAGGATCGCCGAAGTCTCGCCATCGATCACCCCGTCGATCACATGCGGGCGCCAGCGGCGCTGGAAGGCGCGCACCGCCGCGTGGCCATCAGCGATGTCATAGCCGAAACGTTCGAGCGCGAGATAGAACGCGCCGTCGTTCTGGTAGGGCGAGGGAATCTGGAGCTTGGGCCTCGGCAGCGCAAGCTTGTGCGAGGGCAGCAGTTCCCAGTCGAACAGTTCGCCCGGATCCGCCTTGCGCACCGGCGCGACGTCCGAATGGCCGACAATGTTGGCAAACGGCATCTTGTAGCGCTTGACGATCGCATGGAGCAACGGCAGCAGCGCCGCCATCTGCGCCTCGGGAAACGGGCGATAACCCCATTCATGGCCGGGATTGACCAGCTCGATCCCGACGCTGGCCGAGTTGATATCGGTAATTCCGCGCCAATAAGACTGCCCGGCATGCCATGCACGATTCTCTTCGGCGACCAGACGGTGAACCGTGCCGTCTTCGTCGATCATATAATGCGCGGACACCTGAGCCCTGGCATCGCACATCCGCTCCAGCGCCTCAGCCCCGGTCTGCATGCCAGTGTAATGCAGAACCACCATCGAAATCGGCAGCACCCGTCCATTCCAGTTGGGCGAGGGCGTTTCGTGGTGGATCAGTTCGTTCATCAGCTTACCGCCTAAGCCACCGGAAGTACCGCGCCCATCACCAGCGCATCATCATTGAGGGCAAATTGCAGCCCGCCGCCGGTGCTGGCAGCCAGCTGCTGGAGCATGAAAGCGGGCGCGGTGCGGCTGGAAAGTTCGCCCGTGGCAAGCGAGCCATCCAGCGCGCGGCCGATCACCGGATCAAAGGCGATCTTGGGTCCGGCGGCGCGGATGACAATTTCGGCAGCACCTTCGCGCAGTTCCGCGCCGATATCCAGCGTGCCGCCGCGCACCAGCGCCTCGATTGCGATCATCGAGAGGTTGAGCAACACCTTGACCGCCGCCTTGGGCAGCGCCGGCGCGCCCAGCGCCCAGTTGGCGGTGATCCGGCCATTGTTGCCGATCAGAGCATCAACCAGGCTGCGCGGTTCATCCACCGCCACCATCTCGCCAAACCCGCCTGCGGCGCCAAAGGCGAGGCGGAAGAATTTGAGTTTGTCGGCAGAAACTTTGGCGCTTTGTTCCAATAGCTCAAAGCAGCGCTTGCGCATCTCCGGGTCTTTTTCATCCGCCAGCAGCTCTAGCCCGTTGGTCAGCGCGCCCACCGGGCTGAGCAAATCATGGCACAGCCGCGAACAGAGCAGGCTGGCAAGTTCAAGGCCTGAGGGATCGAGCGAGGATTCAGTCATATTGAAAAGGCTTCCGGTGGGGGGTTCAGCTTCCTTACCCTTCCGCGACTCGGAGGGAAAGTGCTTCGAAGCGGCCGGGCAAATCGCGCCAACACCGCACCTCGCCCCCCGCGATAATCGCCCAGATCCGTCCATCTCCGCTGGCCTGGGCCCGGTCAGTGGCAGAAGGTTCGGCCGCGCCGATAGGATGCGAATGATAATAGCCCAGTACCGCCGCCCCGCCTTCGCGCGCGGCCCGGTGCGCCGCAATCAGCGCAGCGGGATCGATCTCGAAATGGCGCAAGGGGTCTGCGGCGATATTGGCAGCTGGCTGCGCTTCGTCGATCCTGCG